>JBILIM010000147.1:0-5059 GCA_044349985.1 Crocinitomicaceae bacterium | reverse complement strand
ACTCCGCCCAATGTGTCGCCATATTTTGCGGGTAAACCACCGGTATACACCATCATTCTGCCAATTGCACAACTCGGAACATTACTGATTTCTCGACCTTTTATTCCATCTAATAAATAAACCATGTCTCCTTTTCTTGCACCTCGAAATATGAGTTCTCCATCATCCGCCATTTTGACATCAGAATTGATGGAAGTTGCCAATGCTGCAACACTAAATTTCACAGGACTTTGTTCTATTTCTTCACCAGATATTTCCTTTATTGGAATGGAACCGTAAACCAATTTAATGCGATCACCATCACCCTCAATAACAACATTTCCTAAAACTGTAGCGCCATCAAAATAAACCGTTCCTGCATTGTAAAACCCATCCATAGGAATATTTACAGGAATATTCTTCATCGTATCCTTTAAAAAACGGATATTCATTGCATATTCACCAGCGGGTATTCCGGAAATTCTAAATCTTCCATCCGTAGCGGACATTGCTTGATACTTTCTGTCTTGATCGATGATAAACACATTGGCACCAATTATTGGTGATCCATTCTTTTCAACTACAGTCCCAACAACTTCACCTGTAACATCCTGCGCAAATACACCATTCATCGATAGTATACAGCAAATAATAAGTAACTTTTTCATGATTCCAATTTTTAGTTTCTTAAGAGATGCATTTTTTAATTTAATTCCACAAAAAAAGCTGCACCAATTTGGAACAGCTTTTTAAAATTAAATTTATGGCTTTATATTTCTGCACTCGAACACGGAAATGATCGATCCACTTTTTTGAATAAACCCTGTAAAACTTTACCTGGACCAACTTCAACTACCTCTGATGCACCATCAGTTATCATTTGATTCATGGTTTGAGTCCAACGAACAGGGGCCGTTAATTGGGCCACTAAATTCTTTTTTATTTCATCTGGGTTGTTCACGGCTTTTGCCGTAACATTCTGATAGACTGCACAAATTGGATTGTTAAAATGGGTTGCTTCAATTGCTGCTGCCAGTTCTTCTCGAGCGGGTTCCATTAATGGTGAATGAAAAGCCCCACCAACTTGCAATAGCATTGCTCTTTTTGCACCCGCTTCTGTTAAACGAATGCATGCTTCTTCGACGGCAGGTACGGCGCCAGAAATCACCAATTGTCCGGGACAGTTGTAATTGGCCGCAACTACAATGCCATTTACGTTAGCACAAACTTCTTCTACTTGAGTATCTTCAAGACCGAGAATTGCTGCCATTGTTGAAGGTTGCATTTCACAAGCTTTTTGCATGGCTAATGCACGTTTGAATACCAAAGAAAGGCCGTCTTCAAAACTTAAAGTTTTATTTGCCACAAGCGCCGAAAATTCTCCCAAAGAGTGACCCGCTACCATATCTGGTGAAAATTGATTACCCAAACATGCCGCTAAAATGGTTGAATGAAGGAAAATTGCTGGCTGTGTCACCTTGGTTTGTTTCAATTCATCATCTGAACCCTCAAACATCACCTTGGAAATATCAAAACCCAAGATGCTGTTTGCAGTTAGAAACATTTGCTTTGCTAATTCAGAATTCTCATATAAATCTTTGCCCATTCCTGAAAATTGAGCGCCCTGACCGGGAAAAACGTATGCTTTCATTTTTTTGTAAATTATATGCTTTTCATTTAAATGCAAAAGGGCCGGAGAACCGACCCTTTCTTTATTTTACGTGTACGATATTACTTGCGTACAACCAATTTTTGTGTAGAAACAACACCGTTAACATTAACATTAACCATATACACACCATTTGAAAGTGTATCTGCATTGATGTTCACATTTTGTGTTCCATTTACATTTCCTAAATCGAATGATTGTGCAACTTTTCCAGAAAGATCTGTTACATTAATCATAACATCAGATGCATTCGTAACGTTAAATGTAACTGTTGCGTTGTTTGATGTTGGATTTGGATAGATTGACATTCCTACTTCGTTTTCAATAGTTTCAACAGAAGCCGATGGATCGTCTAATAAACGAATCATAACAGCACCAGGTGAAGTAAGACTGAATAAATCTCCATTTGCATCATAACCTAACACGGTATTTTCGTAGGTATTTTGAGCCAAACCAAATCTTACTTCTGTTGCGCCTCCAAAGTGACCTGCAACTGCAAGGATATCGTCACCAGGGTTAACGGTAACTGATCCACCAACGATTGGTAAAACTACCCAAGTGGCAGTCGTGCTTCCTACAATTCCAAGTTCTGTTTCAGCAAGGAATTCATAGGCATCAACACCGTTCCACTTGTATAATTCACCAAAAAACTCACTTCCTACAGCGGCAGATCCTTGAGTAGCAAGATAAATTTTCAATGCTGTAACATCCATTGGATCAAAGATTTCGTGTACGTTACCAATTTTTAGTGGCTGATCATTTTGCGAAGAAATTTGACTAATTGAACCAGAAAAAATGTTGTTATCTCTTGAATATTCATACTGAGTAACAAACACTTCCATTGAAGTTACATTGTTTGCTGCTGCAGCATCCGTATTTGCCCCCAATGAAGTTGTCAAATCGATTGTTTTTGTTCCAATACCTGTTGGTACATAAGGTGTAGAAATTGATAACGTATCAACAACACCTGCATTGATTGCTAAAGGAGTACCAGCAGCAACATAGCCACCAGTTGCAGTTGCAGCAAGAGAAACAGCAGCTTGACTTAAAGCTCCGTTATTCAGCGCCAATGCACCAAAAGTAATTCCTGGGAATGATGCTTGAGAAGCAGGAATATGGTAATAATCCAACCCAAATGTTGTATTCACATCTGTAGCTTGGTACCAATTGTTTACTTTAACATCGTTATTCCAAGCTTCAACAATTTTAACATCGTCAACACCCCAGAACCAATCATAAACACCAACATAGTGAAAACGTACTTTCACTTGGTTTGACCAAACTCCAGCAGTACCAATAGCAGGTGTAATGTTCACTACCTCAACTTCATTGGGCACACAGTTTGTGTTTACAGGAACTTCAGACTCTGGATTCACTTGAAAAGTTGTCCAAGTAGCACCATTATCATTTGAAACCTCTACATAATTCTCGTCATAATAATGACGGTAGTATTCAGAGAAAGTTAAGTACATAGCAGCAGCACCTGCGCCACTTAGATCGATTGTTTGCTGGTATTCAAAATAAGCATCTTGAGCGACACCTGCTCCAGCATTATCAGAGTTAATAAATGCAAAGTTTCCTGAAGCACCACCAAACGTTGCAGGCCATTGGTAACCTGCCTGTTGAGCAGCTATACCAGATGGAATCGCAGTTAAAATTTCCCAATCACCATTTTGGTGGTTAGCACCATCAACGTGCAACCAGTCAGCAAGAACATCAAAGCCATTAGTCCACCAAACCTGTCCTTCAGCTTTATCGGCATTGTAAGCAGGCTTAATAGCTGGGCGCACTTCATTTCTATCATGCTTTGCAGGAATGCTGTTCATTAACACTTGAGCATTCAAAGACAAACCAGAAAGAACGGCACCTGTTAATATGTACAATTTTTTCATAATAGGATTTTTAAATTCAGCGTAAAAATAGGAATCTTTTCATAAAACGCAACCATTTACATTGATTTAAAAAGGTAGTCCATAGAAATTGTAAAACCCGTAAATCCTTGAATTACTCAATTGAAATATTATAGGTTTGCGAAAGCAAATCCGAGGTTAATTTTACGAAATACGAACCGGAATAGAATGTTTTAACATCAAAATAGCAAAGTGTAGCTCCCTGTTGAATTGTTTGTGTTTGCACCAATTTACCGTTTTGATCGAATAATTCAGCTTTAATTTCAGATTGGTTTAAACCTTCAAACTGAACAATTAACAAGTCTGAAGTTGGATTTGGAAAGACCTTGAAGACAGCACCTTGAATCATATGAACATCCGCAGAACCATTGTATGTAGTTACTGTCTCTCCTATACTGGTAACTTTGGACGCAGTTTTATTCCCATAAAATGTAGGTCCAACCGCATATGGATAAGCAGAGTTGTGATTCTGATCAACAGTGGCGAAATAACAATAGATTCCATTGGGATATTCTGGAGTTACGCAAAATCTTCCGTTGTGCTCATCCAAATACTCGGCTTGACCTAGATGTGAAACAAACTCATAATCTTCTCTAAAGTAACCTAACGGGTAAGTCGTGCTTACAGCTGGGCCATCAGGCACATCCGTTCCATCTGCCCAAACGGTTCTGGCACTGATGTTTCGCAATTGATAACCTGATTTTATTCTAACAATCCCACCTGTTCCATCAGCATTTGCATATCCATAAGCACCATAAATAGGAAACCCATCATAAGCATAACCAATTAAAGGTGAATGTATTGTAGTATTAATTGCATAAAGACCATCCGCAGCATAAAGATCACATATGGTTGAAATAACCGTCAAATCTAAGTTAAATGCACTTGGATTTTGATGATGGTGGTAATTTCCCATTGCAGGATGCCCTTTTGAACAGTCAAAACCTAATTTCTCTGCAGGAACAGCATCACGGTTCCATGATTGTGAAGCTCCTGGTCCACCGGGACAAGGGGACAGTCCCGGCAATCCACCGCAAAGGGAATTGGTAGTTGTGTTCCAAGCAACACCGTCGCGGTAATCAAATAAGGCTACTCCATTTATGAAGACACCGATATTACCGCCAGTGGTTGAAGTTGGCGTTCCAGTATTCTGCGTAGGATTCAACGGAAATTTAAATATGGCGTTTTGATCGGTTGCTAAGGATGGATTTCCATCTAAAAAAGGGCCAGTTGGGTAGGCCGGAATCCCATTTGTAGAAATATAAACCCAATTGTTGGAGTATTGAACACTTTGCACATTTGCTTCGACATTATCAGGAATTAATGTTGAATTCCCAGATACATAATGGCTTCCCATTATACCTGATGTATTGCGTAACCAAGAAGTGATTGCCGGATTTAGTTGAGCAAAAGTCGATAGGTTTACACCTAGTGAAACAATAAAAATTATTTTTTTCATGAGTAGCTTTTTTGATTTAGAGTGTATTTGTTTGAATTAATT
>JBILIM010000045.1:0-8559 GCA_044349985.1 Crocinitomicaceae bacterium | reverse complement strand
TCTGCACGAGTTCAAATCATGGAATTGTTTCAATCAGATCACGCCATTTGTATTTTCCCTGCGGGCTTGGTGAGTAGAAAAAATCATGGCGAAGTAAAAGATTTGGAATGGAAAAAAACCTTTATGACCTATGCCATAAAATACCAAATCCCTATTTTGCCTGTTTACATTGATGGTGAACTATCACCATTTTTTTACCGGCTTTCCAATTTTAGAAAATCAATCCGCATAAAGGCAAACTTAGAGATGCTTTATCTAGCAAACGAACTTTTCAAACAACGAAAGAAAACGATATCCTTTGAGATCGGTGAACCCATCCAAATTAGCGCACTTGACACCACAAAAGGTGAATTTCAATTGGCACAAGATATTAAAACTGAAGTTTATAAGTTAAAAAAATGAAAGAAGAAATCATTCAACCCATAAATCGTGAACTGTTAAAATCGGAATTGAAAAAAGAACATTTTGTTCGAAACACGAGAAAAGGTGACAACGAAATTTACATAATAAACAATTCCAATGCGCCTAATGTACTTCAGGAAATTGGAAGGTTACGCGAGGTAACTTTTCGCGCATCAGGCGGCGGAACAGGCCTCAGTGTGGACTTGGACGAATTTGATACTGGGATGCATTATTATGATCAACTCATTGTATGGTCTCCAGAAGACGAAGAAATCGTTGGAGGCTATCGTTTTATTCGATGTGATAAGGCAATTGATGCAGCAACAGGTACGATTCATTTATCTACACACCACTACTTTGATTTCACCGAACGTTTTATAAAAAATTACCTTCCTCATACCATAGAACTTGGAAGAAGTTGGGTACAACCCAATTTTCAACCTTCTGTTAATCCGCGTAAAGGACTTTTCGCATTGGATAACATCTGGGACGGACTCGGCGCTCTTGTGGTTATGTATCCGGAGATCCGTTATTTTTTCGGAAAAGTCACCATGTATCCGAACTACAATACAGAAGGTAGGGATTTTCTGCTGCATTTTATGCACCATTTTTTTCCGGATAACGAAAATTTGATGAAGCCAATTCATCCGTTGGTTCAAAACTATGATAAGGAATACGTTGAAAGCCAATTGAAAGGTCTTGATTTTAAGGATGGATTCAAAGTTCTTAACAGCGCATTAAAAGAAAAGGGTGAATTTATTCCACCGCTTGTGAACATTTATATGAACCTGTCTTCAACCATGAAAACGTTCGGTACGGCAGTAAATCCGGATTTTGGAGGTGTTGAAGAAACAGGTATATTAATTACCATTGATGATATTTTTCAAGAAAAAAAGGAACGTCACATGAATTTCTGAATGCCTGTTACATTTCAACATTAATTTCGTTATCCACCCGTTTGAACAGTTTATGAAAGTACTTCTAACTTCCTTTTTGTTTGTGTTTGGTTTAAATCAATGGGCACTTTCCCAGAATTTTATAACCGTAAACAATTCCAAATTACGAATTAAAGAATTGTATACCGGAAGAAAATCCAATGTAAAAACTAAGTACCATGAATTTGAAATCAGCGATTTGATAACGGTTGGCGAATACAAAGTTTTCTTAGAGGCAATGTATAAAGATTCCGGTGAAATGGTATACAACAAATATGTTCCACATCCAACCTTGAACGAAAAAACAATTATTGATTCGTTTTGGTCAAACATGAACTTTGACAATGAACCAGCCATTGGCATTACCTGGGAATCAGCCCTAGCCTATTGCAAATGGAATGAAAAGCAACAAGGTTCTGAAAGCAATTATTCCTATCGATTGCCAAATGTTTATGAATGGACCATATATGCTTCTCAATCCACTGAACTTAATTTAAAAAACTTTGGTTTTTTTTCCGAATGGACCATAAATGCAATGGATGAATCTTTAAATGATAACTTTTCGAAATTCAAAAAACACCCATTGAATACCTTTGAGTATAACCACAACGAGAATGATCCTCAGGTGTTAAAAAGAAAAATAGTGTTGGGAAACAACTTTATGGAAAAGTTTAAATTTCCAATTGATGCTGCAGTCCGAAATTATTATGCGAATGAAGGATACAGAACCATCGGATTTCGGATATTAAGAACACAAACCCACGAAAATTAAGCTTGTATTATGATGAAAACATTACTGTTAATTTTCGTTTCTGCTCCGCTATTCCTTAGTGCTCAAAAATATGAAGGATTTATAGATGATAAACTTATATCGTTTGAAGTGAAAAACAATCAACTCGATGGTGCTTACACATCCTATATTAAAACATTCGATTACAAACGTGAAATTTTATTTTGGCCTTGTGTTACCGGAAGTTTTTCCAAGGGACAAAGGGTCGGGAAATGGTCACTATACGATGAAAAAGGAAACTTGATTTTTGAAAGGAATTACAATGATCTTTTCGATTTTGATCAAGTGATGCCGAAATTACCGGATAATGATGCCATTGAATTGCTTTCTAAGCCCGTATATGAAGTAGTCAAAGACACCAATAATTATTATGTATATTATCCGCTGAAAGAAAGAGAAGTTGTTCTCATCAATCGTGCTTGGAGAGAATTGCTTCCTGAGTCGAATCCTGAATTGGTAAACCAAGATATTTTCAATCAGTTATTTGAGAAGCTATCATCAGGTGAATTAAAAGCTTACGTCCAGGATCAATTTATGGACACGATTCCAAAAGCACGTTTTGATGAAATGAAAAATCTGGAATTGGTCAGTTTCCGAATTAAAGAAGATTTCGTTATTGATGTCACCCGACAATTGAGTGAAACCCGAATTATTGGTTTATGTCCTGTTGTCCAAATTGGAAATGAAGCACCTTTTGAATTGGGTTGGTTGTATTACCCTCAACTTAGAAATCTTTTGTCAATGCAAAAAATAAAAACTGACAATCCCAAAATAGAAAATTTGGAAGACCTCATATTTTACAGACAAATTAACGGTGAGGTATACCAAGACACACACATACATTCCAACATTTCGGAATATGCTCAAATTCACCCTGCATTATACGATTGTATGCTGTTTGAACTCGAACACGAATTCTGGAAAAAAATTACTGGAAATTAAAATTAGTAATCCGTAACAAGTTGATTTTCCTCAACCATCTTTCTGAGATTAATTAAGGCGTAACGCATTCTTCCGAGGGCAGTATTTATTGAAATGTTTTCCTTATCCGCTATTTCTTTAAAGGATAAATCCTCATACAAACGCATCTTTAAAATATCACTTTGTGCCTGCGGTAAATATTCAATTAAATTTACCATTTGTTCTTCCAGCTCCTTGTGACACCAATCTTCTTGAACGTTTTTATCTTCCGAAGATAAGGTTGAGAAAATATTAAAATCATCTCTTTTGCTTGAAGCTTCGGAAATCATTCGGACTTTGTTCGATTTCCTAAAATAATCAATAACCAAATTGTTGGCAATTCGCAAGGCCCAAGGCAAGAACTTACCTTCCTCATTGTAATTACCCAACTTTAAGGTGTTGATTATTTTTACAAAGGTTTCTTGAAAAATATCCTCCGCCAATTCTTGATTGCGTATTTTCAAATAAATAGCACGGTAAATCCTGTCCTTGTGTCTGAACAGCAATTCTTCAAATGCCTTCTCATTACCTTCCTGATACAACGTCACCAAAAGACTGTCATCCATACGCTTTGTTACCATAATTTCCTTTATTAGGTTCTTACTGAATTAAAGCGTAAAATTTGACTATAGGCGCGTACTTTTATATGATTTGAATTGCTAATTTACAATTTTTAAGATACAATTTCAACGTTGACCGAATTTTAACATTTTAAAGACGTATTTAAACAACCATTAAACAAGACTGTTTCTATCTTTACAAGGAATTTGATTCATGCAACATTTCATCGACATAAAAGGAGCGCGCGTTCACAATCTCAAGAATTTATCTGTTCGCATTCCTCATGGAAAAATCACAGTGATTACTGGGTTGTCGGGCTCGGGGAAGTCATCCCTTGCATTCGATACTATTTATGCTGAAGGACAACGGAGGTATATTGAAAGTTTGTCGTCCTACGCCCGACAGTTTTTAGGAAAACTCAATAAACCTGAAACCGATTACATTAAAGGGCTAGCTCCTGCTATTGCCATCGAACAGAAAGTAATTTCAAGTAATCCTCGATCCACCGTTGGCACAACAACAGAAATATATGATTATCTTAAATTGCTATTTTCCAAAGTAGGCAAAACGTATTCTCCTGTTAGCGGAAATGAAGTTAAAAAACATGGAGTTGGTGATGTGTTACAACAATTGAAAGCACTTCCGGATGGTGAAAAATTATTGATAACATGCCCATTGGTTCATATTGAAAAATACGACGCAGAAGCCTACTTAGATATGCTTCACCAACAAGGTTATCAAAGACTTTTAATTGACGGCAACATTGTAACTATTTTAGAATCAGCATCTTACAAGAATAAAATCAATTCAGATAGTTTACTAGTTATCGATAGAATCATAAATAGCACAGAGACCTCTTCTTTAAATCGTTTTGCGGAGTCTATCCAAATGGCATTCAATGAAGGAAATGGAAAATGTGTTCTGGTCAATGCTCGAAATGATGAACGGTTTGAATATACCAATCGGTTCGAATTGGATGGCATGGAGTTTCAAATCCCCAATGAACATTTTTTCACTTTTAACAATCCTTTCGGAGCATGTAAAGTTTGTGAAGGATACGGAATGGTAATCGGTATCGATGAAAATCTTGTTTTTCCGGACAAATCCCTTTCGGTTTTTAGTGGTGCGATAGCACCCTGGAAAGGTGATGCAATGAGTGAATATTTGAATGAACTGGTCTTTAACGCCAAAAAGTTTGATTTCCCAATACACAGACCTATCAACGAGCTGACCGAGGCACAATATGAGTTATTATGGACAGGAAATTCTTATTTCACCGGATTAAATGCCTTTTTTAAATTCCTTGAAAGTCAAACCTACAAAATTCAATACCGTGTGATGCTCTCGAGGTATCGAGGCAGAACTTCATGTTCTTCTTGCAAAGGTACGCGTTTGAGATCTGACACCAACTACGTTAGAATAAACGATAAGTCAATCGCTGACATTGTTCTTATGCCCATCGACGAAAGCTATGCCTTTTTTGAACACTTACCAACGAATGGTTTTGAAGAGCGCATTATAAAGAGAATATTGCCTGAAATCACGAATCGACTTGGCTTTTTAAAAGATGTGGGTCTCGGTTACCTTACCTTAAACAGAACGTCGAACACCCTATCCGGAGGCGAGTCCCAACGCATTAATCTTGCGACATCACTTGGAAGTGCTCTCGTTGGTTCAATATACATACTTGATGAGCCATCAATCGGACTACATCCGAAGGATACAGATCGTTTGATTGTTGTTTTAGAACGCTTGAAAAAATTAGGAAATACGGTGATTATAGTGGAGCATGAAGAAAAAATCATGCAAATTGCCGATGAAATCCTGGATATTGGACCAAAAGCTGGGATTTTTGGAGGTCAAGTTGTTTTCCAAGGAAATCTTAAACAATTAATAACGGCAAAAAACAGTTTGACTGCTGCTTATTTGAATGAAGAACAAATTATTAAAATACCTCAGAAAAAGAAATCCTTTAGTTCATTTGTAGAAATCCTTGGGGCATCTAAAAACAACCTCAAAAATATTTCTGTTACTATTCCTTTGCATTGCTTGGTTGGAATTTCGGGTGTTAGCGGGTCTGGTAAATCTACTTTAGTCAAAGAAATACTTTACAACTTAGTTCGAAAACAACTTGGGTTAATTGGTGAAGGTGATGCCGCTTCTGCGCAACTTTCAGGTGATTTCAAGTCCATAAAGGCTATTGAATTAATAGATCAGAATCCTATTGGGAAATCATCGCGCAGTAATCCGATTACCTATGTAAAAGCGTATGATGAAATTCGAGAACTTTATTCGCGTCAACCTTTAGCAAAAGCAAGGGGTTACAAACCTGGCTTTTTCTCTTTCAATGTTGATGGTGGAAGATGTGAAATTTGCGAGGGTGAAGGAGAAATTACTGTAGGTATGCAGTTTATGGCTGATGTTCATTTGACCTGCGAAGCATGCAATGGAACACGTTTTAAACAAGAAACACTAGAAATCACCTATAAAGGAAAGAGTATTGCCGACATTCTCGGAATGGATATTCGTAATGCTTTTGAATTTTTCTTGGATGATACTGACAAAATAGCCCAAAAAATTACAGATAAAATTAAACCGTTGATAGATGTAGGACTCGGTTACTTAAAAGTGGGTCAATCTTCAAGTACCTTAAGTGGTGGTGAAGCGCAACGTATCAAATTGGCATCTTTTCTTTCGAAAGGAACCCAATCTGCGCATACGTTATTCATCTTTGATGAACCAACAACAGGCTTGCATTTCCATGATATTGACAAATTGTTGACAGCTTTTTATGCCTTGATAAATTGCGGCCATTCTATAGTTGTCATTGAACACAATACAGATGTATTAAAATGCACGGACCATATCATTGATATTGGTCCTGAGGGAGGAAAAAAAGGAGGACAAATCGTTTTTTCGGGGCGACCGGAAGATTTGATTAAAGAGAAAAACAATTGGACAGCGCAGTATTTGGCTCCAAAATTTATTCAATAAACAAATCTTTTTCTGTTTTAAACAATTCGTTTTCGCTTCGGGCAATTACAGCTGATGCCAAACAATTCCCCAGAACATTTATTGAAGTTCTGCCCATATCCATCAAGGCATCTACTGCCAGAATCACACTTGCACGTTCAGGATCTAAGCCCAATGATGCCACTGTACTCGCTAGTATCACAAATGAAGCTCCACGAACACCAGCTACACCTTTACTTGTAAGCATCAATACTAGACACATGGTTATTTGTTCTGAAATAGAAAGATTCACACCGCACATCTGCGCAACGAATACACTTGCAAGAGAAAGGTATAAGGTTGTACCGTCTAGATTGAAGCTATATCCCGTTGGAATAACGAACCCAGCAATCTTTTTTGGAACACCAAATTGCTCCATATTTTCAAGAGCTTTAGGCAAAGCTGCTTCACTGCTCGCTGTGGCAAAGGCCAAAGTAACTGGTTCTGTTACCGCTTTTAAGAATTTTTTAATGGGAATTTTTGCAGCCAGAGCAATAGGAAGAAGAACGGCAAAGACAAAAATAACCAATGCAACATACAAGGTTCCGACCAGTTTCATAAGGCTAATCAATACATCTACACCGGATTTAGCGACAGTACTTGCCAAAGCTCCAAAAACAGCCAAAGGCGCCACATACATTACGATATCTGTAAATTTAAACATCACCTCGGCTAAACTTTCACTAAAATCCAACATTGTTTTTTTATGATGTTGATTTTTAACCATTCCTAGACCAATGGCAAAAACAACAGAAAACACAACAATTTGAAGCACTTGATTTTCAGCGATTGATTTGGCGATATTCTCCGGAAAAATCTCAACAAAATGATCTTTATGTTCCACTTTCTGAGCCAAAAGTTCTTGTGACTTGGCCTTATCTTGTTGCCTAGCTTGAACCTCTACGCCAACCCCTGCCTGGGAAACATTTATGGCTAAAAGACCGATAAATAGGGCAAGCGTAGTCACAATTTCAAAGTAAAGAATACTTTTCAAACCGATCCTTCCGACCTGCTTTAAGTTACTATGTCCAGCGATCCCAATCACCAAGGTGGCAAAAATTAATGGCGCTACAAGTGACTTTATTAACCGAAGGAAGATTTTTCCAAAACGTTCCATTTCCAAGGAGAATGCGGGAAAATCCATTCCTACTTCTACTCCGAGAATCATTGCAGAAAAAATCCATAAAGAAAGTTTCTTTCTTTTGAAAGCTATCAAAAAAAGGAAAGCCATCAACAGATAGCGCGCAACTTTAAATGGTATCGGATCCATCTGGCTTGCAGCACTTTCGATGAAGAAGAAAAGACCTATGTGGGCAAAGGCTACAACGTACCAAAATACAGTAAAATATGACTTAAAAACTTTCATGAGGTGAAGATAACTAAATGATAGGAAATATTACGCATTGTATTCAGGATGCTATTCAAAGAAATAAATAAAATCGCATTGTTTTTTGAATCATATTTTGTAATATTGTGCCATCGTTAAAGAAACCAATCGGTTTCAAAAATTAATCCACCACGTTTATTATTGCATTAAACAAACAATTTGCATTTTATTAGCACTTTATGGACAAAAAAGAATTAGAAAGTAAAAAACTTTCAGACTTACGTGTTATTGCTGAATCCATTGGAATTGAAAACGCAGCATCGTATAAAAAACCAGAACTCATTCAACTGATAGCTGGAGTTAATAAGGTTGCCGATAAGACGAGTGAAACTGAGGAGGATTCCAAAGCAAAAACTGATTCCAACAGCGGTGCGAAACGCAAAAGAATCCGAATTGAAAAGAAGGATGAAGAAACGGATCAACTTCCACTTTTTATAAAAGAAGATAATGTTGAAAAAGCGACTGAATCGAATCCTGAAAAAAATAGTACTGTAATAAATGATTCAAAAACA
>JBILIM010000044.1:0-8756 GCA_044349985.1 Crocinitomicaceae bacterium | reverse complement strand
CTTTTCGCTAAAAGAATTGCTCCAACCATAGAAGCGATAAAGAGTACAGAAGAAACTTCGAAAGGAACAACATATTTGCTGAACAGCAGCTGTCCAAGATTTTGTACCAATCCTTGTTCGTTACCATCAATACCAGCAGTTTGCGCTACAATCACCCCATCCTTAAACGCAGCAATAAGCACAACAAACAATAATCCACCTGTAATTACGGAAGCCAATTTGACAAACAAACTGGTTTTAGGTTCATTTTCTTGGCTCAAATTGAGAAGCATCAAAACGAATAAGAAAAGCACCATGATGGCTCCCGCATAAACGATGATGTTCACAATGGCAAGAAACTGAGCATTCATCAATACATAATTTGCTGAAATCATGAAAAAGGTTAAAACCAAATAAAGTACACTTCTCACTGGGTGTTTACTGATTACAACCATTAGAGCGGAACCAATGGTGAGTCCACCCAAAATCGTAGCTATTAAATCTAAACTCATTTCACTCCTCTTTTTCCGGTATGCTGTCTTTTGGTAATATCGATTCGATCTTCCATTGACTCTACCAATTTATCTTTTCCGAATATGAATTCATCCCTTTCAAAACTTGAAGGAACAATTCTATCTGTAAGGAAGATTGCTTCTTTAGGACAAGCTTCTTCGCACAAACCACAAAAAATACAACGCAACATGTTGATTTCGTATGAAGATGCATATTTTTCTTCGCGATAAAGATTTTCTTCTCCTTTTCTGCGCTCTTCTGCGACCATTGTAATGGCTTCAGCTGGACAAGCCACGGCACACAATCCGCATGCTGTACAATTCTCCCGACCTTGTTCATCTCTTTTCAAAACGTGTTGACCACGATAAACCGGAGCAAATTCTCTAACTTCCTCTGGATATTTGGTTGTATTGTTCTTTCTGAAAAGATGCTTGAAAGTGATCCACATACCTCCTAAAATAGCGGGCAAGTAGATTTTTTCCATGAACGTCATTTCTTTGTTGGAAACAACCTTTTTTCTATTGGATAAACTTTCCATGTTTTAATTTAATGAAACCAACCTTCTTTAATTGCGATAACTATTCCTGTGATCAACAAATTCAATAGTGAAATCGGAATTAAACTTTTCCATCCCAAATGCATTAATTGATCAAATCTAAATCTTGGTAATGTCCAACGTATCCACATGAATACAAATACGAAGAAAAAAGTTTTCGTAAACATTGCCAAAACACTTAATAGTGCTAGCGTATTGCCTGAAAAATAATCCATCCCAGGGAAATTGTATCCTCCGAAGAACAATACAGAAATTACTGCTGATGAAGTGAAAAGCGCAACGTATTCAGCAAACAAATAGAATCCCATTTTCATAGATCCGTATTCGGTATGGTAACCTCCAATTAATTCACTTTCACATTCAGGTAAATCGAAAGGAGCTCTGTTGGTTTCGGCAAGAGCACATACAAAGAATACGACAAACGCTAAAGGCTGATAGAATACATTCCAATTCATGCCGTGTTGCTCCTCAACAATATTTCTCAAACTCAAACTTCCTGACAACATCACGATGGTAATCACACAGATTCCCATTGCCAATTCGTAAGAAATCATTTGAGAACTTGCTCTAATCGCTCCATACAATGAATACTTGTTATTGGAAGCCCAACCACCAATCATTATCCCGTATACACCTATGGACAAAAAGCCCATAATGAACAAGATACCAATATTCACATCAGCCACTTGAAGCTGCACGGATTGACCAAACATACTCAAATCCTTTCCCCATGGAATAACTGATCCCGTCATAAGTGCCGTAAACATGGCGATTCCTGGTCCAAGAATAAAAAGCCATTTCTCAGCTCTTTCCGGAATAAAATCCTCTTTAACAAAGAGTTTAGCACCATCAGCTAAAGGCTGAAGAATTCCAAATGGTCCTGCCCTGTCTGGTCCGATTCGGTCCTGAAACCAAGCCGCAACCTTACGCTCAAAATAGGTTGCATATGCCGCAATTCCCAAGGTTATCGCAAAAAGGATAAAGATGAAAACAAATTTTTCAATTAATTCACTGGTTGCCATCTGTTATTTGTTTAGCGTTTGACCTAGGACTCAAATAATGACCTTGAGAAATAACAGAATGTCTGTTGATTTTTCTAGGACCTTCAATATTCCATTTGGAGACATCTTTTTTATCAAAGCGGCAATCGTTGCAAATCCAACCGGTTTTACCGTCCTGATCTTCAACTTCGCCGTATTTATCTTTACGAGCTGTTACGCGATAAATTTCATTACCAAACATCCATACTACAGCTTTTCCAGAGCACTTTGTACATTCGCAAGAAGCGTCCATTGGTTTTAAGAACCATACTCTACTCTTGAAGCGGAATGTTTTATCCGTCAAAGCTCCAACAGGACACACATCGATCATGTTACCCGAAAAATCATTCTCGATTGCATTTTCAATATACGTGCTGATTTCCGCATGCTCACCTCTGTGGAGAACACCATGAACTCTTTTGTCGGTTAATTGATTTGCGACATGCACACATCTGTAACATAAAATACAGCGGTTCATGTGCAACTTGATTTTGTTACCAATATCAATTGGATCAAAGGTTCTTCTTTCCTCTTCGTATCTTGTTCCCGCACCACCGTGTTCGTAGCCAAGGTCTTGAAGGTGACATTCTCCTGCCTGATCACAAATCGGACAATCTAATGGATGATTGATCAATAAAAACTCAACGACCCCACCTCTATTTTCGTGAACTCTTTCGCTGGTTTTGTTCTTTACAACCATTCCGTCCATTACCGGTGTCGAGCACGAAGCCACCAACTTAGGCATTGGCCTAGGGTCTTTTTCAGAACCTTGAGCAACTTCAACCAAGCAGGTACGGCATTTACCACCAGTTCCGGGAAGTTTACTGTAAAAACACATTGCAGGAGGAACCACTTCTCCGCCTATTTGCCTAGCGGCACTTAGGATCGTTGTTCCCGGTTCTACTTCAATCTGTACATCATCAATGGTAACCTTTACCATATTTGTTAATTTTTAAATTTAGGCAACCGTTACGTTTTTCAACAATCCATAGTTGCGCGTTTGCGCCTCTTCAGGATGTGTAACATGCCATTCAAATTCTTCTCTAAAATGACGAATTGCAGCAGCCACTGGCCAAGCTGCAGCGTCCCCAAGTGGACATATCGTATTGCCTTCTATCTTTTTATTAATTTCAGCCAACAAGTCTATATCACGCATATTTCCTTGACCGATTTCAAGCCTATGAAGGACTTTTTCCATCCATCCTGTTCCTTCTCTACATGGAGAGCATTGACCACAGGATTCATGCGAATAAAATCTGGCAAAATTCCAAGTATTTCTCACAATACATTGGTCTTCATCGAATACTATGAATCCCCCTGAACCCAACATAGAGCCAGAAGCAAAACCGCCATCGGCTAAACTTTCATAGGTCATGAGTCGGTCTTCACCAGCTGCTGTTTTGGTAACCAAATGGGCAGGTAAAATCGGAACGGATGATCCACCCGGAACACAAGCTTTTAATTTTTTATTGTTCGCTATACCTCGACAATAATCATCTCCGTATATAAACTCTTCAACCGTAATTCCCATTTCGATTTCGTAAACACCAGGACGAACAAGATTACCTCCAGCAGAGATTAATTTAGTACCAGTACTTTTTCCTAGACCGATTTTCGCGTATTCATCACCTCCATCATTAACGATAGGAACGACAGCTGCTATACTTTCAACATTATTTACAACAGTTGGACACCCCCACAAACCTTTAACTGCGGGAAATGGTGGTTTCATTCGAGGATTACCTCTTTTACCTTCCAAAGATTCAATTAGCGCTGTTTCCTCTCCACAAATGTAAGCGCCTCCTCCAGGCATTACTCTTAAATCCAAATCAAAGCCAGAACCCAAAATATTTTTACCAAGGAATCCTTTTTCGTAAGCTTCATCAATGGCTTTTTCAAGGATATCTAGAATCCACATGTATTCACCACGAATGTAAATGAACGACAAATTGGCTCCAAGTGCAAAACTTGAAACAATCATCCCTTCAATTAATAGATGTGGAATGCGCTCCATTAAATAGCGATCCTTAAAAGTTCCCGGTTCAGATTCATCTGCATTGCATAACAAATAACGCGGAACGCCCTCGGGTTTAGCCAAGAAAGACCATTTCATTCCCGTTGGGAAACCTGCTCCTCCTCTACCTCTTAATCCAGACTTTTGAACTTCCTCAACAATTTGTTCAGGAGACATTGATTTCAAAGCTTTTTCAACAGAACGATACCCTCCGTTTTTTCTATACACATCAAAGGTTTCTATTCCCGGAATGTGATCGTATTCTAATAATAATTTTCTTCCCATCTTACGCATTAATTAGGTACTTGACCAGAACGGTAAGCGTTAATAATTTCATCCACGCGCTCCTTTGATAGATGCTCATGGTACTTTTTGCCACATTGCAACATTGGAGCATATCCGCAAGCGCCTAGACATTCGGCTGTTTTCAACGTAAACATACCGTCTTTGGTTGTTTCGCCAACTTTTATATCCAATTTGTTTTCAATGTATTCTATAATCTGATCGCTTCCAACGAGCATACAAGGTCCTGTTCTGCACACTTCAAAAACATACTTTCCTACCGGATCAAGGTTGAACATAGTATAGAAAGTTGCCACCTCATAAACTTCAATTGGCTGTATATTCAGAATTTCTGCAACATAATCCATTGTTTCGATACTTAACCAACCGCCAAAGTCTTCTTCAGCCATGTGTAAAATTCGAATCAAGGCACTTTTATGCTTGCCCTCAGGCAATCTGTTCATCAATTCTTTGACTTGTGCCATTCTTTCCGGAGTGAATTCCGGTTTTTCCGAATGCCTTTTACTTAAATCAATGTGTGTGCTACTCATGTTATGCGTCTAATTCTCCTGCTATTACATTCATACTACTCATGGTCAATACCGCATCGCTGATGTTTTGACCAGTAATCATTTCTGGATAAGCCTGATAATAAATAAAACAAGGTCTTCTGAATTGAAGTCTGTATGGAGACCTTCCTCCATCGGAAATCAAATAATAACCCAATTCACCATTTCCTCCCTCTACTGCGTGATAAACCTCTCCAGCAGGAATAGCTGTTTCACCCATGACAATTTTGAAATGGTAAATCAGTGCTTCCATATTGTTATATACATCATCCTTTGGAGGTAAATAAAATTCAGGAACATCACCTTTATAAGACCCTTCTGGAAGGTTGTTATATGCTTGTTCAATAATTTTAAGACTTTGTCTGATTTCTTCCTGACGCACCTGAAAACGATCGTATGTATCTCCTTGGGTTCCAACAGGAATAATGAAATCGAAATCTTCGTAAGAGGAGTAAGGATTCATGACGCGAACATCATAATCAACACCTGCCGCTCTTAAATTTGGACCTGAAAAGGAATAATCCAACGCACGTTGCGCAGAAATAGGACCTGCACCAATGGTTCTGTCCATGAAAATTCTGTTTCGCGAAAGGAGGCTATCAAATTCGTTGAGAACTTTTGGGAAAGTCTTTAAAAAGTCCTTCAATTTTTCATGAAAACGAGGCGAAAAATCACGCTCAAATCCACCAATTCTTCCAACGTTTGTCGTTAAACGTGCACCACACACTTCTTCATAAAGATCATATATTTTTTCCCTTTCTTGGAAAACGTAGGTAAAACCTGTAAGTGCACCTGTATCTACCCCAATAACTGAATTACAAACCAAATGATCCGCGATTCGCGCCAATTCCATGATGATTACCCTCATGTATTGTGCTCTTTTCGGAATGTCAGCCTGGATTAGTTTTTCAACCGTCATGTGCCAACCCATGTTATTGATTGGTGATGAACAGTAATTCAAACGATCCGTTATAGGAGTTATCTGATTGTATGGACGTCTCTCAGCAAGTTTTTCAAATGCACGGTGGATGTAACCAACGGTTTGTTCTGATGAAAGGATCTTCTCACCATCAACTTTCAAAACGTTTTGAAAAATACCGTGTGTGGCAGGGTGAGTAGGGCCGAGATTTAATGTCGAAATTGTTCCGTCGATGGTCTCATCAGACACCATCGTATTTGGATTTGAAATATTATTTTTTTCTAAATGCTCCATAATAACTCTAATTGCTATCGGCCAAAAAATCTATCGTCTTTATCCTCACGCGTTGCATCTTCAAGATGGTATTCCTTACGAAGTGGAAAGTAATCCATACTATCTTCGTTTAAAATACGTCTTAAATCAGGGTGTCCTTTAAATAGTACACCATAGAAATCGAACGTCTCTCGCTCCATCCAATTGGCACCTGCATACAAATCTACAACTGATTCGATTTCTGGATTATCAATTGAAATGAATGCTTTTAAACGAATTCTAAAGTTATTCACCAAACTGTGGAGATGGTATACTACAGCAAATTCACGGCCTTTAAAATCCGGATAATGCACTGCTCCGATGTTGGTTAAATAGTTAATTTGAAGATCTGAATTGGTTTTCAACCAACCAACAATATCTTTGCATTTTGATGCTTCAACCTCTACTGTTAACAAATCAAAAGGATATTGAGATGAAATTATGGCTTCACCAAATTGCGTTTTAAGCAGCTGAAGAACAGCATCATTAGTTAAACTATCCTTCATTTCCTTCAATTTCGTATTTATTCATCAACGATTTGTATTCATCAGAATACCTGCGTCTCAACGGCTCATTGCGCACCATATCGTGGATTTTCATAATTCCATCGATAATTTGTTCTGGTCGTGGCGGACATCCGGGCACATACACATCAACAGGAATAACTCTATCGATACCTTGCAATACGCTGTAGGTATCAAAAATACCTCCTGACGAAGCACAAGCACCTACAGATAGGACCCATTTCGGTTCAGCCATTTGTTCGTATACTTGCTTAAGAATTGGTCCCAATTTTTTCGAAATCGTACCCGCAACAATAAGTAAATCAGCTTGACGCGGAGAAAAGGACATGCGTTCCATTCCAAACCTTGCCAAATCGTAATTACTTCCCATGGTTGCCATGTACTCAATTCCGCAACATGAAGTCGCGAAAGGAAGTGGCCAAACTGAATTGGCGCGGGCGGCTGCAACAACTTTTTCTAATCGTCCAAGTTGGTAACCCTCCCCGTTAATAACTTGTAAATCTTCTATTTTTCCCATTCTAAAGCTCCTTTTTTCAATACATATAGAAAGCCAGTTAAAAATAAGGCTACAAATAATACAACAGCTAAAAGGCCTTCTAGTTCGAGCGCTTTAAAATTTACAGCATAAGGATAGAAAAATATCACCTCTACGTCGAAAAGCACAAAAAGAATGGCGGTCATGAAATAGCGAATAGATACAGGAAAACGCGCATCGCCCTCGGATTCGATTCCACATTCCCAATTGGAGTCTTTTTTCTTCGATTTCAGTCTTGGTCCCAAATAATGGGTAATGACCAAGACAAACGAGACGAAACCGCCAATGAACGCGATTTGAAGAAGAATCGGCAAATAATCTACACTTCCTGTATTCATATCTAAATCTTTTTAATTAAAGGAAGAAACCTTAAAACCTCAATTTTATTCAACAGATTGAAATTTCACCTGCAAATTTATTCTTTAGTTTCATCTTTGAAAGGGATTTTTAAAGATATTTTCAAAAAAAATCAACATTCGAAAATTAAATCCTTTATCGCATTTGTTTCAGATAAGCTTTACCCCATGAAAGTCTATGGTAAGGGATTTGTATTGAGCGGAGTAGCTTCCTGAATCTTCGCGAATCAATAATTCAGATATTAATTTTTCAGATGGTATTGGTAAAAATGAAAGAATCACTCTTGAAGGTCTTTCAGGCTTGGCCAAAACTGTAATTTCCGACCTTAGATGCCAGTTAACAGTTTGTGCCAATTGTATCAATACGTTTCGTTGTTCGTAGGGGGCTATTATCCAAAATTCACCGCTAGCACTTAAATATTCAGCTGATTTCTTGAAAAGCGCTTCAAAAGGTAGGACATGATTGTGTTTGGAAAGGTTCACATTAGGTGATGCAGATAAAAGTCCATTGGTGTAAAAAGGCGGATTGGTAACAATCAGGTCAAATGGCTTTTGGAAATTATAATCCAGAAAATCTGCCTGATGCAATTTCAATCTATTTTTCCAAGGTGCATTCTGAAAATTGACATCACAATCTTTTGCTGCACCTGCTTCAATTTCAATGGCTTCGATAAACATTTTAGGATTTTTCTGCGCTAACATCAACGACAAAACACCGGTTCCTGCTCCAACATCTAATGCATTGGTCTTGTTTTCAGTATCGATGACCGAACCAAAAACCATGGCATCCGTCCCCACCTTTAGGGTCGCGTTATCCTGAAACAGTTCAAATTCCTTAAACCGAAAAACAGCACCAGACATAGGACTTCATCAGTTATTTTTGAATGACCAATCTTACCAACTTATCTTGCGCCTTTACAAAATACACTCCTGAATCGAGTGTCGTCGCATCAAAAGTCATTTCGTTTAGCTGCATCACAAATGACACAATCACTTTACCTGTTGCATCCAAAATTTCTATCGCTGTTGGCTCTATTGTATTCAAACGAAGCGTGCATAAACCAGAAGTGGGATTTGGAAAAACAGTCAATACGTCAGCTTCCGACACCTCATCCAAATCACCCAAAATATCAATACATCCTACCTCGGTATCTACG
>JBILIM010000043.1:0-8792 GCA_044349985.1 Crocinitomicaceae bacterium | reverse complement strand
TCCCCTTCAAGTATAATTACTGCAAGCTGCTCTGATATGGCGTCTAATATTTCGTCTTTTGACAGTGCTTCTTGAGAAAACCGTTCGTTAAAAAACAATCGGTATGCTGCAAAATCTTTGAGAATTTGATGCTGGGTTTTTAGAACAAATCCAGAATTATTAAAATAAACCTGCAATTCATCGTATGGGACTGCGCTATTCATAATTGCAAGTTAGTGAAAACACAAGTTGGATTTTATTTTTTTCACCAAAAATTAAGATCTATTCAGTTTAACACTAACGCTCTGATTTTTTGTCGTTTGAATTACTTTAACATCGGCAAAATCAGGATTTCAGTTAAACAAAAATGGTCGATCGATGAAAAGGATAACGAACGACATCTGAAGGGCTAACTTTTTTAATGACTGTAACTTTTATTGCGTAATTTGGTCTCATTAAAATTTAAATTGTTCTATTATGAAATTTCGTTTATCGCTTTCCATTTTTTCTTTCATTTTAATCGGTGCATTTGGTTCGTTAAAGGCCCAAACCGTTGATGAAATCATTCAAGCTTACTATGATGTAACCGGAGGTTCCAATTGGGAAAAAGTTACAGGTATGCGCATGACAGCTAATGTTGATCAAGGTGGTATGAAGATTCCAGTGGAAGTAGTGACCCTAAAAGATGGTAGGATGTTTACTAAAATTACTTTTATGGGAAATACGATGACAATGGCCGCTTTCGATGGTGAGAAAAGCTGGTCCACCAATTTTATGACCATGGAGCCTGAAGAAGGAACAGCTGAAACTTCTGAAAATTCAAAACGTACCATGAAAGAATTTCCAAATCCTCTAATGCATTATAAAGATTTGGGATATACAGCTACCCTTTTGGATGATGAAACCATTGAAGGTACACCTTGTTATAAAATCAAATTGGAAAAAAATACGATGCTCGTAGAAGGTCAGGAAGTTCCGAATGTAGAATTCTACTACCTTGATAAAGAAACGAGTGTTCCGATTTTAATGGAAGCTGAAATTAAGGAAGGAGAATTGAAAGGAAAAACCGCTCAAACTGCATTCAGTGATTATCAAGAAGTTAATGGTGTTTACGTTCCTTTTTCTACAACTTCCGGAATAAAGGATGGCCAATCGCAAGAAATTCAGTTTGAAAAAATTGAGATGAATCCAACAGTTGAGGATGAAGCTTTTAAATTTCCTAAGAAATAATTTCAGGTATGTATCGGATTGCGCTTTGTGCCTTAATATTAGGCTATTCGGCTCGTGCTTTTTCTCAAGAAAAATTAGTTTTAAGCGAATATTTTGGTGATTTAAAAGCTCGACAAATCGGACCTGCCTTAATGAGCGGTCGGATTTCAGATATTGAATTGCACCCAACCAACAGCAACATTGTTTTAATTGGTGCCGCCGGCGGAGGAGTTTGGAAATCACAAGATGGTGGTATACGATTTAACTCGATTTTCGATAATTATTGCCAATCAATTGGTGCTGTGGCAATAGATCCAAGTAATCCAGATAACACTTATTGGGTGGGGACAGGAGAACCATGGACGAGAAACAGTGTTTCAGTTGGCGATGGTATTTACACCACAAATGATGGTGGAAAGAATTGGACAAAAATGGGTCTGGAAAAAACAGATCGAATTGCTTCCATTCAAATAGACCCTACAAATCCGAATATCATTTACGTAGCCGCATTGGGTGCTTTATGGGGCGACAGTGAGGAACGAGGTGTATACAAAACAGAGGACGGAGGTAAAACTTGGAATAAAATGCTGTATGTAAATGCAACAACAGGCTGCTCCGATTTGGTTTTAGACCCAAGCAATCCGAAAATTATTTACGCCGCGTTCTGGGAGTTTAGAAGAACGGCATATTCCTTTAATTCGGGAGGTTTAAATAGTGCATTGTATAAAAGCATTGACGGAGGCCTTACTTGGCAAAAACTGCAAAATGGTCTTCCAAAAGGGAAATTGGGTCGAATTGCGGTAACTATCGCGCCTTCCAATCCGAATATCGTTTACGCCGTTCTCGAAGCAGAGAAAAAAGAGGAAAAAGGACTTTACCGTTCAGATGACGGCGGAAATACATGGAACTATTTGAATGGTGATTTCGGATTAACCGTGCGTCCGTTTTATTTTTCCAGAATTACAGTAGACCCAAAAAATCCTGAAGTCATTGCCAAAGCTGGACTGAGCGGAAGCTTGAGTATCGATGGTGGTAAGACATTCCGAAACCTTGGATACGTGCATTCCGACATTCACGATATCGTTTTTGATGTTAGCAACTCAAATAAAATATTTGTTGCTACTGATGGCGGTTTGTACAAATCTTTCAATCGTGGTTCTAGCTTCGAAATGGTTGAAGATTTACCATTGAGTCAGTTTTATCACGTTAGCATTGACAACAGAGAACCTTATAATGTTTATGGCGGTTTGCAAGACAACAATTCTTGGTTTGGACCTTCGGCAAGCCCTGGAGGCGTTGAGGCAAGAGATTGGGAACTTGTTGGCCAAGGAGATGGTTTCCGTGTTTATCCGCATCCCACAGAACCCAATATAGTTTATTCTGAGATGCAAGGGGCTGATGCCATTTGGAGATTTGATGTCGAGAAGCAACAACTCAAAGTGGTAAAACCGTATCCTGTGTCGGGAGATCCAAAACTGCGTTTCAACTGGAATACACCCATTACAACCAGTAAACATCATCCCGATAGACTCTATGCCGGGAGTCAATTCGTGCATGTTTCGGATGACAAAGGCGATTCTTGGAGAAAAATTTCACCTGATTTAACCACAAACGATGCTGCAAAGCAAAATCAAGAAGCATCGGGAGGTCTTTCAGCTGATAACTCAGGAGCGGAAAATCATTGTACTATTTTTACCATAGCTGAATCTCCGCTTAGTGATCAAGTTATTTGGGCAGGTACTGACGATGGCAATGTACAACTTACACAAGATGGTGGATTAACCTGGACCAATTTAACAAAAAACTTTCCAGGATTACCTGCAAACACTTGGTGTTATCACATCGAAGCCAGTATTCATGGTAAAGGAATAGCCTATGCCATTTTTGACGGCCATGCTAAAAATGATTATACGCCTTATGTTTATAAAACATCAGATTTTGGAAAAACCTGGACATCTATTGCTACATCTGAAATCACTTCCTTCGTGCGCAACATTCAAGAAGATTATGAAAATCAGAACTTACTCTTCTTGGGTGCTGAAAATGGCCTTTATATAAGTGTTGACGGTGGTAAAAACTGGTCAGCATTTACCAATAATTTCCCAAAGGTTGCCGTGCATTATTTAGAATTGCATCCAGAGAAAAATGCCTTAATTGCCGCAACGCATGGAAGGGGAATCATCATTATTGACGACATTACGCCATTGCGTAAAATTGATGCATCGCTGATCAATACCAATTTAACCTTTTTTGATACGAAGCCTTTTACTATAAGTGAAAAAAGCAATTTTGGTGGAACTGCGCTATCAAATCAATTTGTAGGTGATAATCCAAGTTCGGATGCACTCATTTCTTATTTTTTACCGAAACGCCACACGTTTGGTAAGATGACAGCGGAAATCGTAGATACTGACGGAAATTTGGTTTCTAAACTTGAGGCTGGGAAATTAAAGGGAATTAACACCATCTCATGGAGCTTTAATGGTCTAGCACCAAAAGTTGCTAAAGGGAAAGGGTTATCTTTTGCCGGTGCGCCAACAGTAAAAGCCGGAACGTATAAATTGAGAATAAACAAAGGCAATGAAGTTTTTGAAAAGGAAATCAGCGTGCAGTATGATCCCAATTCTACCTTTACACTTGCTGAAAGAACTGCTCAGCAACAAGTTACTATGGAACTTTTTGACATGATTCAAGACCTAGCCTATTTCGTTTACCAAATCGATCTATGGGACGCAACTGTGGATGCCTACCAACAAAAGAACAGTGCGCCAAATAAAACGGTAAGCAAATTGGGACAAGAATTGGATGTACTCAGAAATAAATTGGTCGTAACAACCGGTGACAATTACGTGGGTGCAGCTGATCCTCAACTGAAGGAAAAACTCAATGATATTTACGGAACCATTGCCTCATATTATGGCGCACCTTCTTCAACACAGTTGGAAAATATTGCCACATTGAAGAAGGCATTGGCAGATGCAAAGGCTGAATATGAAAAATTAAAAACAGGCTCTATAAAATCCTTCGAAAAAGAATTGTTGAAAAACAAAACTGTTGAAGCGCCTATTGTTGTGCCGTTTGAAGAATTTTTGAAATTGGATTGATTCCAAAGTATTGTTCACAGTATTCCAATGGAGTACTGTGAACTTTTATTTTCACAAATTACCTTTATCACTCCACAACCGGAATCAATCCTCTCAATCCCATATCCACAACATTTTCGAAGGTTCCCGGTCCCACATCCCATTTACCGTTTCCATTTAAATCGTTCCATTCAAAACTTTTATTTGTGGAAAGCGACATTTTAATGGTGATGTCTTCGGTTTCATTTCCAGTAATTACAAAAGGTGAAGCAAATTGCCCAGTTACCACGCATGATCCGGCAGGAATAGGTGATGTTGACGCAATAGGGTTCGGAACCGTGGTACCTGGAGCCTGTCCGGTTTGCACACCATTAATGGTTTCAAAGGCCCAAAAACCTTGAAGTTTATTTTGATTCAAGGTTACGGTTTGGTTTTTTACCCAAAATGAACTGATGTAATTGTTATAACCCACAAAACTTGCTACCGTACCGGTTAATGGTAAGTTATTGTAATAAAATTGCACATCATAGTTTTGATAGGAAAGCGATAAGCGCGCCCATTCGTAACTGCCTGCAGCCAAATCCTTTAATGGAATTTCCAAAAACACTTCACCCGGACTCTTCACGATTGCTTTCGAAAAATCGATTGCAGTGCTCCCTCCCGCGGTTGTTTCAGCTGCATGGTAGAGTTTAGCTCCACTTCCCAAAGGTGTAAATGCATTCGGAGCCAATTCCAGATAGTGTGCAGAAATTAAATTGAAAAGCGGGTGTTGTCCAGCATTTCCAGCTGGAATTGCAACAGGAGTTCCCAAATTACCCAATCGAGCTTGCGTAGAATCAACCACCAATTTTATAATCAATTTGGGTTCGTTATGAGTTTTGTCTTTCTTACAGGAAATAACACCAAAAACGATGAGAAATAAGGCAAATTTTTGTATTAACTTCATAGTATTCAATTAATTAATGGGTTCAACAATGTAACCTTGTAGTTTCAGCAATTCAACCACACCATTTTCACCAGTCAAATGCGCAGCACCAACAGCGATGAAAGTACCTTGCTTTTGAACCAATTTCTCAATTTCGGGAATCCAATTTTTATTTCTTTGAATTAAAAAATTATTCATAAATGCTTCACTGGACATGTCTGATGCTTCCATGATAGTGCTAAGTCCTTCCAAATCATTTGCTAAATATAAATCAAGCATTTTATTGTACTCGCTTAATTCGCTTCCAAGCGATGTTACAAGTATGTCTGCTTGCTCGTCTAAAGAAATAGTATTCACAGTAGAAAGTTGGTATTGTATGGTTTCAAGACCCGATGAAGGAATGCCTCGCTTTTTCGCTTCTTCATTAAAGTACTGATCATATCCTGTAGTTTTTCCAAGTTGCTCCTGAAGAATTATAGAACTAACAAAAAACGGTTTGATTTTCAAGTACCTTTTAAATTTGGATTTTTTCATTTTTAAGGTGTCCAAACAATAGGTTTCAAACTGCTTAAATTCTTCATTAGTCGTGTAATTCTTTAATGTGGTACCTGAAGGAAGAATAATCTCTTTAGCCATTGCCAATTGCTGCTCTAGTGTCATATTGAGATCGATTTCAAGTGCTAAAGCGCTACTGGCTTGAAAAGCAGCATTCAGATCATCAGATACAACAAACTTATCTTCAGGAACCGCATGAATGGTGCCGTATAGATAAGATTCTGTACTCAAATTATTTCCGCTAATTTTCCATAGCAATTGACCATGCAACGAGCAGATGGAACTAAGAATTGCCGATACAAAAAGGATTGATTTCATGAACTGAATTTAAATGAACAACTTAAAATTAGTGAATTTGTGATTAAGAAATCCATTTTCAATTCATTACACACTGTATCCATTAATGCCTAATTTTATTTTTCTCCCATAATCTTCAAAACTTTGAGATTTTTAAGACCTTTATCATGTGGAAATTATTGATAAACTGTATCAAGCGGTTGTACATACCAGTAATTGGGAGTGGATAGCCGTAATAACGAGCATACTTTATGTGATTTTGATGGCTTATCATCAAATTTCCGCATGGTATTTTGCTGCGATAAGCTCTGCAATTTACATTTACATTTGTTTCGAAGCGCATTTGTTTCTGGATGCATCTTTGCAATTTTTTTATGTTTTGATGGCATTTTATGGCTGGTTTTCTTGGAGGGAACAAACGCAAGAAGTAAAACTGAATCGAATACAAACAAAAACAATGCTTTTTATTATCGGATTCGGAATCTTGACGAGCGTAATTACCGGATGGATATTCTCTAAATATACTTCACAGGTCAGCCCTTACCTAGATGCTGGTATTTTTGTTTTTTCCATTTTGGCGACATTTATGGCCAGTAAAAGCAGTGTCCAAAATTGGTTGTTTTGGATTGTTATTGATTTGTTTGCTGTCTATATATTCGAATCGAGAGCACTATACCTGACCGCACTTTTATATCTTATTTATGCATTGATGGCCGTTTTTGGTTACTTGAAATGGAAAAGACAATTTAATGAACAAGCACATGATTAAAATTGCCATAACAGGTCCAGAATCTTCGGGTAAAACAACGTTTTGTCAGCTTTTAGCCAAAGAACTTAATTGCCAATGGATTCCAGAATATGCCCGAGAATATTTGGAAAACAAATCGGAATACAGCCTATATGATCTTGACCTAATGTCTCAGGAGCAATGCAAAAGATGGCAATCCTTGGAAAATCAAAGCCTAGTCATTTATGATACAGAAATGTTGGTGTATAAAATTTGGTCGCAAGTTAAATTCGGACAAACAACTGAAGTCATCGATAAACTTTATCTAAAACAGGAGATTGATCACTACTTTTTATGCAAACCTGATATCCCATGGGAATACGACCCTTTGAGAGAAAATCCGGAAAATAGAGATGAATTGTTTGAAATGTATCTCAAGGAATTAGAGGATAAAAATCGTCCTTTTTCTATTCTTTCGGGAAATTTGGAAAACAGAATTTTAGCTGCAAAAGAAACAATAGGTGCTAAATTTCGCTCATTTGAATAAAAACAAAATGGAACTTAAAGCAGTTCCATTTTATTCAGACCAAATAGTTTAACGCAAACTATGTTTTACTATATCAGTTGATGTGTTACCGTTGGCAACTTGTATATAGTACATTCCCGGAGCTACATTCAGATTATCCATGTGGAAAATCGTGTTGCCATTTTGGATGTTTACATCCTGAGTGTATACCACAGTGCCTTTCGTGTCTGTAATTGTAATCACTCCTGCGCCTTTCATATCTTCTGTGAACAAGCTGATGTAGAAGCTTCCTTCACTTGGGTTTGGATACGTGCTCAATGTAGCAGTCTTGTTTATGTTGTCGCAGTCCACTGCTACAGCATTGAATTGTTCAAACACACCGTCATTGTCGTATTGTGTTAATCGGTAATAATTTGTTCCTGTATTTGGATTCTCATGAACGTATGTATAATCCAATAAACTTGTTGCGTTTCCTGCTGCAGCCAACATTGTAAGCGCATACCAGTCGTTCCCATTTCTGGAATGTTCCACGATGTAGTGGCTTGTGTTGTGCTCAGAAGCGGTTGTCCATGTTACGTTGACCTTATCACCTGCACAATTTGCTTGGAATGAAACCAATTCGGTTGGTAGTGGTGCAAATGTAGTGGATGAAGAAATCGTGAATGGTGAGAAGCTGGTGATGTTATTCGTTTCAAAGTAACCTGCTCCTTGACCACTGAATCCAATATTATCCCAAAGACCAGATGAAGCGATGTAATGTGCAATGAATGCTGATGCTGGAGAGAACCCGTTGATTTGTTCTCCTGCACCATTCCAATACAATCGTAAAGTTACGTTGCTTCCTCCCGTTGTTGCTTCATTTACCATCCAAGTTCTGTTTACTGCGGCTTCAGTTGTTGGTGCACCAACTCCTGTACCATCAGCAGTTACATTATCAATTACACGTAAAGTGAATACATCTGCTGTTCCTGCGTTGGTCACCATTGCCGGGTTGTACGATGAATTTCCAACAGGGAACGTTGTTGCGCTTGCACCAACATTACGGCTCATTACACCTATAGACGCTGTTTTTACATAACTTGTTGCAGATCCACCAGTTAATGTAGCAGCTCCCATAAACATGTTATTAGTTCCTACCTCAACCAAACCGTTTGTTAAAGTTAGTCCACCGGAAACAGTAACATTATTCTCCAACACGACATTTCCAGATGTTTTGTCAACAATCATAAATGGGAAGATTTCGCCTCCTGCTTTTGAAATGGTTTGGTTTCCTGATGTACCTTTGAATGCAACGACTCCAGATCCCCCATTTAATGTTCCATTATTGGTATAGTTTCCAAATATGTTTAAGGTTCCTGTACCTAAAGATAATGTTGCACCTGCCTCTATTAATACATCATTGGCATTTACATTTCCTCCCGATAGAACAGCTGGTTGTTCTAGAACACATGTCTGATTTTCTGGAACAATCATATTTGTCGCTGAATTAGG
>JBILIM010000042.1:0-8856 GCA_044349985.1 Crocinitomicaceae bacterium | reverse complement strand
TAGCAGAATTTATTGGACCTAAATATTTTTATATCAATTCATTTGATTATGCCATGCTTTCTTTTGGTCAATTCGCGTTCAATTAAAAAAGTGTTTTTGAAAACCTTTAATTGCATTGAAAATAAAGTGGGTTTCAATATGTATATTTGTTAAAAAATTATCATTATGAAATTATTAGAAAATAAGGTAGTAATCGTTACGGGAGCTTCTCGTGGTATTGGACGTTCAATTGCTCAAAAATGTGTCGAGCATGGAGCTAAAGTGGCATTTACATATCTTTCTTCTGATGAAAAGGCACGTGCATTAGAGCAAGAGCTGAGTCAAAATGGAGGGGAGGTGAAAGGTTTTAAAAGTGATGCAGCTGATTTTGATCAAGCTCAAAAATTAGTAGATGATGTGGTTGCGTATTTTGGAACTGTAGATGTTTTGGTCAACAATGCCGGAATTACAAGAGATACTTTGTTAATGCGTATGACAGAGGAACAATGGGATGAAGTCATTAATACCAATTTAAAATCTGCGTTTAATCTAACCAAAGCGGTACTTCGGCCCATGTTAAAGGCGAAGTCGGGTTCGATTGTAAATATGTCTTCAATTGTTGGCGTGAGAGGGAATGCGGGTCAGGCAAATTATGCAGCATCTAAGGCTGGATTAATTGGATTTACAAAATCTGTAGCACAAGAATTAGGTTCGAGAAATATTCGTTGTAATGCGATTGCTCCTGGTTTTATTGAAACTGAAATGACTGAAGTTTTAGATCCTAAGGCTGTTGAGCAATGGAGGAATTCAATACCCATGAAAAGAGGAGGAACGCCAGATGACGTAGCCAATTTAACTGTTTTTCTGGGTTCAGATATGTCCGCTTATATTACCGGTCAAACCATTCCAGTTTGTGGTGGAATGTTGATGTAATTTTTGAATCAATTCTAAAAAATGGAAAGGCGTCCGAGGCGAAATAGAAAATCTCCAGTACTGAGAAAAATGGTTGAAGAAACCAAAATTGGAGCAGAACATTTGATTTATCCAATCTTCTTAAAAGATGGCAATAATATAAAAGAACAAATAGCTTCATTACCAAATAATTACAGGTGGTCTATTGATTTATTACTTAAGGAGGTTGAATCTTGTGTAGCACTGGGAATTATGACCTTTGATATGTTTCCCGCAGTTGATGATTCGTTGAAAGACCAAATTGCAAGTTACAGTTATGCAGAGGATAATTTCTATTTAAATGCGATTCATACCCTAAAAAAGGAATTTCCAGAAATTGTTCTTATGAGCGATGTGGCAATGGATCCCTATTCTTCAGATGGACATGACGGATTGGTGGTTGATGGTAAAATACTGAACGACGAGACCTTGCCTATTTTGAACCGAATGGCTTTAGCTCAAGCCCAAGCGGGAATTGATATCATTGGGCCTTCTGATATGATGGACGGAAGAGTTGGAGCAATCCGAAACCACTTAGACGATAATGGTTTCTCTGATGTTTCTATAATGTCATACACCGCCAAATACGCAAGTGCTTTTTATGGGCCATTTCGTGACGCCTTAAATTCAGCTCCAAAACACGGAGATAAGAAAACCTATCAAATGAATCCTGCAAATAAACGAGAAGCGATATTAGAAGCTGAGCTCGACTATTTAGAGGGTGCTGATATGCTGATGGTTAAACCAGCTTTATGTTATTTAGACATCATTCATGTTCTTAAAGAACAATTCAATATTCCAATTACCGCTTACAATGTAAGTGGTGAATGTGCAATGGTTTATGCAGCAGCTGAAAAAGGCTGGGTTAACTATAATAATGCCATTACGGAAATTTTAATCAGTATGAGGAGGGCAGGAGCAGATGCAATCCTTACCTATTTCGCAAAGGATTTTGCACGCTTAATTAAGAATTAATAAATACCCGATTGAATTTCCAATTTTTCAAACAATTGGATTCTTATTTTTAAAAAATGGAAGACTTTGATTTTTATCCTGAAAAACCATCCTTGGAAGAAAAAAAATCTGAAGGTGGATTATCTGCTACAGTGCTATCAATTATCGTCTTTGTTATTTCATTCCTGCTTTTCTTCTCCGAGGAGATGAGTTTTTTATTCAACATTTTAGTTGTTTTAATAATTCATGAACTTGGACATTTTATAACAATGAAATATTTTAACTATCGAAATGTTAAAATGCTTTTTGTTCCTCTAATGGGAGCTTTTGTGCAAGGGAATAAAGATGAGTACTCGCAAAAAGAAACAATGTATGTTGTTGGCGCAGGACCATTTCCTGGTGTACTTTTAGGTGTTTTGTTTCTTGTTTTATCGGTTCAATTCCAAGAACGTTGGATGGTAGATTTAGGGTTGATGTTTTTACTTTTAAATCTTTTGAATTTATTACCGATTGAGCCATTAGATGGTGGTCAGTTGTTTAAGAAACGAAATGTTCCTTTTGTTACTTCTTATAAGAATCTTACTAACAAGAACTACATTCAGATTAAAGAAGTTTTATTGGAGCAATCGTCTACACTAAATAAGGTTAAAGATATGATGCCTGAAGAAGATTTAGATCCCATCATGGCTGAGCAAGTAAATGGTGTTCTAATCAGTCCAATGCATTACGACGCTTCTTTGATAATGAAAATCATTATATTCCTATCTTGGATTGTATGTTTGTCTTTAGTTGTTATTCTTCCCTTACTATTTTTATCAAATACGTTATGGTTGGAATATTTTGACTGGTATCTCAATGAAGTTTCATTTAAATGAAAGGGTTGCCTTTCTCAATGAGATAGGTTACGCCGTAATAAAATCAATTTCCAATTCTAAAATCACTATTGAGGATGAGCATGGCTTCGAGCGACAGGTTCATGCAACAGAGTTAGTGAAAATAATTATTGATGAATTTACAATTGAAATACCGAATGAAAAAATACAAATAGATCGTGGTATTCAAAAAAGAAATAAAGTACCCTCTAAAAAAGAAAAAAAGAAGCAAACGAACTCAAACAATAATTGGGAAATTGATTTGCACCTTGAAAATTTACCGAATGAAATTTTAAGCAGTGCATCTTTACATTATATAGAGATGCAAATGAAAGCATTGCGTTATTTTATTGAAAAGGTAAAAAAAAATCGTATCAAAAGCTTCATAGTTATCCATGGCGTCGGTGATGGAATATTGAAAGATGAAGTAATGACTTACCTGTCAAGATACGATTCCTTTAAATTCAGTGCTGCCGATGGTTCAATATATGGAAGTGGTGCAACTCAGGTTACAGTGATGTATTAAACTAATCCTTATTGAAAGAATGAATATCGTTGTGGTTTTCTTCGATTTCATCTTTAACCTTTTTAATGGTTTGGGTAAGAATAAAAAATTCTGGACCCGTGTTTTGTGCAATCCATTTCCAACTTTCATCTTCGCTTTCGATTGCCATAGCCATATGGTATAAGGTATCGAGTTGATTTAATTGAAGCCATTTTTGAGCTTTCGAGCTACCTTCAGCAGCATGAATAAAGGCCATAAGATGTGGGTATCCATTTTCAGTTAACCAATCTCGTGCAGTATCCTTAAGCTTCATTGCATCTATTGAAATGGCAAGTTCAGGAAATTCATTATCAAACAACCACTTTTTTAACTCGATATTTCCTTCAACAGCTTTAGCCCATGCAAGAATTATTTTGGGGTGATAATCGAAGGGTTGCATCTGAACCCTTTTTAGTTCTTTAACAACCGGAATATCAGCACTCTTTTTTTTACGAAACCAATTTAGCATGGTAAACTTTGATTATCCAAAAAATAAATAGGCTACTAAAATAGCCACTGTTCCGCCGATAATATCACAAAAAATTCCTGCTGCGGCAGCATATCGTGTTTGGGTAATTTTAACTGAACCAAAATATACCGCAAGCACATAAAAAGTTGTTTCGGTGCTTCCTTGAAAAGTTGCTGATAAGTTACTCACGAAAGAATCTGGACCGAAAACTTTCATATTTTCAACCATTAATGCACGAGCCCCGCTTCCGGAAAATGGTTTCATGAAAATTACAGGAAGCGCATCAATAAATTCAACGGTTTTAATACCAATAAAAAGAAGTGCTTCACGAAGGCCATACATGATGTCATCGAAAGCACCGGACGCCCTGAATAATGCAACCGCTGCCAACATCGCAACAAGGTAGGGTATTATATTAATTGAAACTTGAAAACCCTCTTTCGCTCCTTCTACAAACGAGTCGAATAGTTGAACTTTAGATCTTATGGCCAAGGCAAAAAAGAAAATAATAAAACCAAACATTATGGTATTGCTTACAACAGATGAGATGGTTTTAATTTGGTCAGGATGGTTGTTCAAATAGATCATAAAACCTACAATTATCGCAGTCATTCCTCCAACATATGTTATGATTGTTTTGTCAAGCAAATTTATTTTTTGTTTCACGGCCACGAAAACCAAGCCTGCAAGTGTTGCAAAATAGGTTGTAATTAAAATAGGTAGAAATACAGAAGCAGGATTTGTAGAACCTTCGGCCGCTCGGGTAGCAAGAATAGAAACTGGGATAATCGTCAATCCAGAAGCATTAAGCACAAGGAACATAATTTGTGCATTGGTAGCGACCTTTGGGTTAGGATTCAACTCCTGTAAGTCTTTCATCGCTTTCAATCCTGCGGGAGTTGCTGCATTGTCCAGTCCAAGCATATTTGCAGAAAAATTCATCATAATAGACCCTACAGCTGGATGATTTTTTGGAATTTCAGGAAACAACTTGCCAAATAGTGGATTGATTATTTTACTCATAACAGCAATAGCTCCACCATCCTGACCTATACGCATAAAACCCATCCAGAGCGCCATCGTCCCAGTCATAAAAATCGCCAGCTCGAAACCCGTTTTTGCGGCTTCAAACATAGCGTCCATCATGGTTTGTAAGATTTCTGTATTTTGCCAAAAAATGAGTTTAGAAAAACCCATTACAAAGGCAATAACGAACATGCCTACCCAAACGCGATTTAATACCATAATGCTAATTTCGTTGAATCGTTTAAATAAAATGCGTTAGCCTTTTAAAAACTATTAACAAAATTATTGACGATGTCAATTATTTAAGAACTCCGGCGCCTTGTCTTATCAAAATAGGCTCACCGGATGTGCAATCGATTATCGTTGATGCTTCCAATTTTCCGAGTCCTCCATCAATGATTAAATCTACCTGCTCATCCATTTGTTCATAAATCGCATACGGATCAGCGTAATAACCTAACAGTTCATCGTGATCGTTATGCAAGGACGTTGTTGCAATCGGGTTTCCCAAGGCGGTTGTCAATTCTAAAATTATTTTATTGTCGGGAATTCGGATTCCAATTTCTTTTCGATTGGATTCAAAAAGACGCTGTACTTCATTGGTCGCGCTCAAAATAAAGGTAAATGGCCCTGGAAGGTTGTGTTTTAAAAGCTTAAAAGTGGAACGGTCTATTTGTTTCACATATTCAGAAAGGTGACTGAGGTCCGGACAAATTATTGAAAAATTGGATTTGCTTAATTTAACGTCTTTTAGTTTAGCCAGTTTAACTAAAGCCTTTTTATTGTACAAATCGCATCCCATGGCATAAACTGTATCAGTGGGAAAAACAATAATTCCTCCTGATTTGAGAACTTCAACAGCTTGTTTTATTAATCTTATATCTATCGATTCAGGCTGAATTTCAATAATCATCGTCGCTAAGGTTTATAAATTTTACAAGAAATTGCTCTGTGATCACTCAACGGAACTTCTTGAATCGTAAATTGTGTTGACTGTAATTCCTTCGTGTGAAAAATATAATCGATCCTCCCGGCTGGGACTCTTCCAACATAAGTGGATCCTATACCTGTCATGCAGTTCCGAAACGAATCCGTTAAAAAATTATTGAATTGATTGTAGGCATAAGACATTGGGGTGTCATTAAAGTCTCCGCATACGATAGTAGGGTAAGGGGATGATTTGATATGTTCTATTACTGACCTCGCTTGCTCCGCGCGCTTCGGATAGGCAACGGTTAGTTTTTCAAACATCAAGCTTAAGGTCGATTTCACATTTGTTGTTGCTGTAGCATTTTTATCAAAAACTGAATAATCATCTTCCTTCAACTTTATGGATTGTAAATGCACATTATAAACTCTAAACGTGTCGTTATTTTTTATAATATCCACAAACACACAATAGTTAAAGTCTTTTTCGCCTTGCGTGGGGAACATTACATCACCCTTTGCAATCATAGGGTATTTCGATAAAACAGCTACGCCAAAATTTTGGCGTCCTCTAAGTTTGTGTGCATACCGTTCGTGGTAATCTTTAATGTCCAAAAGTTCAATTAAAGTATCTTTTGTGGAGAAATTTGTTGGTTTATCTTGATGATAAAATTCTTGGAAGCAAACTATGTCCGGATTCGTTTTTTGAATGTATTTGAATATGGCATCTCTTTTTGTGTATTTCTCACCTTTTTGAGCCGTATATAAATCGAATAATCGAACATTGTAACTCATAACGTGAAGTGAATTCATGCCTTTGATATTGGCATTTTGATTTTCTCCAAAAGCAAAAAGTCTGAAATGAAGTTTGCCTCCAATTACAATAATTGCAAGGGTGATGAGCGCCCAACGGGATCTGGCGAGTGCCCAAATAATCAATAAAAACAACGCAAAAAGCAGGAATACAGGGTAAAGTAGCCCAAAAAGCGGAAGCAACTTAAAGGTCTTCGGGTGCACAAAAGGTGCCAAATAGGAGAGAAGTAAGCCACTAAGAACAACAATAGTGATGATTTTCACCAAAGAAGAAAAACGCATTATTTTTCTCACAAGATTAGCCATTGTTGCTCTGACTGAAAAGAAATTCCTTTTCAGCCTTTGTTAGTGATTCGTAACCTGATTTTGAAATTTTATCCAAGATGGCGTCTATTTTTTCTTGTTTGAGTTTTTTCTCGTAATTGTATTCTTCATCGGTTTTAAATTGTGCAGCACGTGTTTTTCCTCCTTTTTTAACTTTCAATTTTCTTTTGCCACTAAAAAGATTTTTAAAAAAATTAATCATGCTTTTGTTAATTGATTGACTAACGGCAATAACATTCGATGAACTGTTTAGTTTATGAATCGACCAAACCCCAAATAAAGCACCGCCAAGGTGCGCAAAATGAGCTGTTCCATCGTTTACCCCTAAAGTTACGATATCCATTAAAATGAAAAAGAGGGCAAGGTATATGAGTTTTAAGGGGAAAATGTTGAAAAGCCGTACTTCGATGTTTGGCCTGTAAAAGGCTAAAGCGGTAAACAGTGCCATTATAGAGCCCGAAGCACCAACGATTAAGGTGCCTTGATTCATTTGTAATGCCGGAAAAATCAAATGCGCTAAAAGTTCAAATAAACCACCAAGAATCCCACCGATAATATAAGTGTAAATCAATCTTGATCTATCGAATAGTTGTTCAAATAAGCTTCCTGAAAAATACAAAAAGAGCATATTGAACAAAAGATGAAGGATGGTAAAATGAGAAAAAATAGTGGTGAAAATGGTGTATGGCCGAGTAATAAAAACAGCAAAATCCGTATTCAAAGAAAAGAAATAGGTTACAAAATCAGCTTGATTATTGAAAACCAATCTACTCAGTGCTAGCAATAACTGAATAAATAAAAATACTGCCACATTGATAAAAATCAATTTTACAGTTATTCCACCATACTTAAATTGATATTTTATTTCATCGATAAAAGTTCTGTCCTTGTTCATATTACCAAAAATGATTTCTATCTTTTTTTCTCCAATACAAAACGAAAACAATCCCTACTATAGCCCCTCCAACATGCGCGAGGTGGGCAACAGAATCATCAATCATCATAATACTGTTGTAAATTTCAAACAATAAATAAGCGCCAATCAAATACTTTGCTTTAATTGGAATAGGAGGAAATAAAAGCATGAGTTCGGTATTCGGAAATAAAATCGCAAAACCTGTCATGATTCCGAATAAGGCACCAGAAGCGCCAACCATAGGGGTAATTCCAAGTTGAATGTATTGTTGTAAAACATTCCAATTTTCTTGGGTAAACTGAGGCAATCTGTAGAGATATGTATTCACATTTGCATTCAAATCAACCAGCGAATCGCTGTTGAAGATAATATTATCAACTGTGGTGAAATCAACAATTCCTTTCAACTCAGCTTTGGCCATTAACATTTGGTAAACACCTAGACCGTTGTATAGCAGGTAGGCTCCTACGGCGCAACTCACATAAAAAAGAAAAAAACGCTTTGCTCCCCAAACGCGTTCCAAGTGCGCACCGAACATCACCAGCATAAGCATATTAACCAAAATGTGCATGAAGTTGCCGTTGTCATGCATAAACATGTATGTGACAACCTGGTACGGTTCAAAATTTGGGGAGGTTAAAAAATAAGCACCAAGAAGCGCATTCAAATCTATTCCTTTGTTCAGAAGTACAAGATTCATGATGAACATCAGAACATTCAGTATGAGCAGGTTTTTTGTTACTTGGGGCAATTGTGCAAAAAATGACATAATTAAAAAGTTTCAGTTAGTCTGTTGATATCAATGGTATCAATTATCTTTTTTCCTTTAGGTGTAAATATGTGTTCTGGACATTGAAAAAGTTGCTCAATTAAGTATGGTGCTTCATCCGAATTGAATCTATTAGAAAAAGAAGTCGCGTGAGATCTTGCGATTGCTTGTGCGACATAATGCGCAATCTCACCTTTATCGATATCCCTTTGATGCATTTCTGAAAATATATGTTCCATACAGTCCATTCCATTTTCCTCATTGAGCCAATTCGGAATTCCACTGATTTCGAGGGTATCGTTTTTTAACTCA
>JBILIM010000040.1:0-8957 GCA_044349985.1 Crocinitomicaceae bacterium | reverse complement strand
TTATTTTACCAAGGCAGTAGCCAAAGGCCTTTTGAATTTTGGTAAGATTGGTGCTTTTAGCAGTATGCACAAGGCGAATGCGAAGGAGTTCAAAGATAAAAGATTGGTACAGGTTTTTAACCGTTACGCAACCTATAACGGATCTAATCCATACGTTGCGCCGGCAACGCTGAATGTTATTTCACATGTTGAAATCGATAGGGGAGCCTATTACCCGGAAGGTGGAATGCACTCGATCACGAAGGCTTTGTTTAAACTCGCACAGGATATCGGCGTAGAATTTCGCTTTTCTACACCGGTTCATCAAATTATCGTTGAGCAAAAAACGGCTAAAGGCGTGGTGTCCGAAAACGGAAGCGAACTGTTCGATTGCGTGGTAAGCAACATGGATGTGTACTACACCTACCATAAGTTGATGCCAAACGAGAAAAAACCGCTCAAAACCTTGAATCAACCAAAATCAAGTTCTGGGATCATCTTTTATTGGGGAATCAAAAAACAATTTCCGGAACTGAGTCTGCATAATATACTTTTTGCAGAAGACTACGAGGCAGAATTTAAGGCCATGTTTGAAACCAAAACGCCTTATCACGATCCTACAATTTACATCAACATAACCGCAAAACACACCCCGTCTGATGCGCCTGAAGGTTGCGAAAACTGGTTTTCTTTCGTGAATGTCCCTAATAATCAAGGTCAAGATTGGGATCAATTTATTGATGAGGTGCGTGAAGCCGTGATTTTAAAAGTCAATCGCATTTTAAAAACGGATATTCGTCCTTTAATTGCATGCGAAATGGTATTTGATCCTAGGGTAATAGGATCCCGAACACGATCAGCATTTGGAGCGATATACGGTAACAGCTCAAATAATAAATTCGCTGCCTTTCTGAGACATCCCAATTTTTCAAAGAAAATTAAAAATTTGTACATCTGTGGTGGCAGTGCGCATCCTGGACCGAGTATTCCTTTGTGCCTATTGTCTGCAAAAATTGCTACAGATTGCGTCAATAATTAGTAAAAAATGAAGGTGTTTTTGGATGCCGAATGGCGAAAATTGGTCATGGCAAACTATGTCGTAAATCCTGAAATACTAAATAAATACCTTCCTCCAAATACATCTTTGGACTTATGGGAAGGAAAATGTTTCGTGAGCTTGATTGGGTTCATGTTTCTCAATACCCGTTTGAAGGGCTTTCGCGTTCCTTTTCACGTGAGTTTTGAAGAAGTTAATCTGCGTTTTTATGTGATAAGAGAGGTAGACGGTGAACTTCGAAGAGGCGTTGTGTTTATTCGGGAAATCGTTCCGAAAAGAATTCTTTCTTTTGTTGCAAACCAATTATACAAAGAACATTATGCAACTATGCCCATGCAACATGAGTGGAAGGCTTTTGATGATCACATTCAGGTAACCTACAAATGGAAAAAAAACGCTTGGCATTCTATTTCAGTAACAAGTTTAAACACTACATTGCCCATTCAACCAAATAGCGAAGAAGAATTCATCACGGAACATTATTGGGGTTTTACCAAATTGTCAGAAAATAAAACTTTAGAATACCGTGTGGAACACCCTCGTTGGGAAATCCTGCCTGTTGTGTCTTTTGCTATCGAGGTTGACTTTAAAACGCTTTATGGGGGCGATTTTACTTTTTTAAACCACCAAAGTCCACATTCGGTTTTCTTGGCTGAAGGTTCTGAAATTCAGGTGTACAATTATCGAAATGTCTTCTAGAAACCTTACGTTGATGCCCTGATATAGAGTTGTTTTTCAACCATAAAGTTCCTAATTTTTTTAAATCCATTCGTTTCGATTCAAGCCAATTGAAAAGCTTCAGTATGGTTGAACGGACTTATTCCTTTCCATATTAGCATTAAAACCAAATTAGTTTTTTAATTTTGCCGACCCAAACGAACTACAAAACGAAGTGAAAGTTAACTGAGCATGGTATTTTCGAGCTTAACATTTCTATACATTTTCTTGCCGTTGAGCCTGCTCTTCCATTATGTCACAAAAAACATGACATTCCGGAACCTTTCCCTTGTTATCTTTTCGTTTATATTTTACGCTTGGGGCGAACCTCTTTGGATTGTTCTAATGCTTTTCAGCTCTGTTTTCGATTACGGAAACGGCTTACTTATTGAAAAATGGCACGGCACACACAAAGCCAAAATCATGTTATGGGTATCCATCATCGGAAACTTGGCTTTATTGATGTCCTTCAAATACGGTGGATTTATCTGGGAAAACATCAACGCAATTGTAACCTTACCTTTTGATAAGCCAACGAATACCCTTCCTATTGGTATATCATTTTATACCTTTCAAACCATTTCTTATTGTGTTGATGTATATCGTGGTGAGGTAAAAGCACAGAAAAGTTTATTGAATTTCATGCTCTTCGTGAGTGTTTTTCATCAGCTTGTTGCCGGTCCAATTGTGCGCTACCAACTTATTGCAGGACAGTTGGAGACACGCTCTGTCAATTGGGAAGATATCAGTATAGGTATCAATCGGTTTTGTTTTGGTTTGTTTAAAAAGGTAATCATTGCCAATGTAGCCGGAGAGTTGGTTCAGAAATATCTCGAGAATGGATTCAACGACCTTTCCAGTGCGGAAGCTTGGTTTGGCATCTTAATGTTCTCAGTCCAAATCTATTTTGATTTCTCAGGGTATTCAGATATGGCCATTGGTCTTGGTAGAATGTTTGGCTTTCATTACGGTGAAAATTTCAGACATCCCTATGCAGCCATTTCAGTTGCAGATTTTTACAAAAGGTGGCATATTTCCTTAGGTACTTTTTTCAGAGATTACGTTTACATTCCGCTAGGTGGAAATCGCAAGTACCAACTCCGAAATATAATGGTTGTTTGGTTGCTCACTGGTTTCTGGCACGGAGCAAGCTGGAACTTTGTCCTTTGGGGTTTTTACTTTGGATGCTTTATGATTATAGAAAAGCTTCTGGAGAAATACCTCGCCAAAACCCCTCGTTTTCTCCGCCATTTGTATACCCTAATTTTAATTGTTTTCAGTCGTGCTATTTTCTATTTTGTGGATTTTGGCCAACTGAAAGCGTTTGTTGTAAAACTATTCGCATCGAAATATGAAACAGGTGCAGGATTCTTCACAGATCTTTCTGAACATGTTTTCTGGTTTATTTTGGTTGTATTACTTTGCATTCCTTGGGATGAAATTTATAAGAAAGACTCCAAAATATATGATAAAGCCACAGCGTTCAATCATTATGCTAGGCCCTTTTTAAATGTGTTGTTGTTATTGCTGTGCACGGTAATGCTCGTTGATGCTACGTATAATCCTTTTATTTATTTCAGATTCTGATGCATCGCGTAAACGTCATACTGTTTTTATTGCTGCTCGCTGGAGGATTTTCTTCTTTTTTCATTATTCCGCCTAAAAAGATTTCTGAAGATGAAAAACGAAAATTGGCAACATTTCCCAATTTAACCTGGCAAGGATACCTCAATGGTTCTTGGGCGGATAGTGTTGATATGTACATCAATGATCACTTTCCTGCACGTGACAAATGTGTAGAATTTGCAGATTGGCTCAAATATCAAAAAGGTTTGCATTTCGAGGATCAGGAAAAAATCTTTGTTTCACAGAAAAAAGCGAATAAAAAACAAGCAGATTTCGATGAAAATGGAATACCCTTGGATACCAACATGAACTTCCTTGACGATTTTGAGGAAGCATATTCAGGTAGTATGCTCATTTTGGATGGAAGTGTGTTTCCGCTCAATGGTGGAAGTCCAAAAATGGCTCGAGTTTTTGGAAAGATGCTTAGTCAATATGCTGCGAACCTAGGTCCAAATACGAGGGTATTCTCTTGCGTCGCTCCGCTTTCTTCAGCATTTATTCCGGCTGAAAAATACAAGCATTACAACGGTAAAAACAAAGCTACGCTCCAAGCCATAGGCAACAGCCTCACAAATGGAGCAATTTTCAGTGATGTTTTGGGTGAAATGAACAACCATGTAAATGAAAAAATGTTCTTCAGTACCGATCACCATTGGAACGCAAAAGGTGCCTATTATGCATATGTTGCCTTCTGCAAGTCTGCTGGTTTCCAGCCGGTGCCGCTCGAAAATATGGATCGCAGAGTGAAATACAAATTTTTAGGTTCGCTCTACCAGCACACAAGAGATCCAAGTGTTCGAAATAACCCAGATACCATGGAGTATTTTATTCCAAGGGTTAAAACTTCGGCCATTCGCTATGGTAAAACGGGTTATAAAGGTTCGAAAAGTCAGGTATTCTGTAATTCTTGTTCCGGTGGAAATACTTACAGTACGTTCTTGTGTGGAGACATCCCGTTGATCAAAATAACTACAGGTGTTAAAAATGGAAGGAAAGCTTGTGTGATCAAGAATTCTATGGGTAATGCCTTCACTGTATACCTGGTAAGCCATTATGAAGAAATCTGGGTTATGGATTTTAGATACTCCTACCATAATTTAACAGATTTAATGGTAACCAATGAGATAGATGATCTTATTTTTGCAGTGGGCATGTATGCCGCAATGAGTAATGGTACAATAAACAGAATTCGAAATTTGGCTACCCAGAAAGGACCGCCTGCACCGAAACCTGTCAAACAAATACCTTCAGATACGATTGTGCCGAAGGACATTTTGATTGAGCCAATAATTGATGATACATTGAAACAATGAAAGGATTAGGTTTATTTTTTGTGATGACAGTTGGCTTTGTTTCAGGCTTGTTATCGCAAATTCCTTCCGAATTAAAGATCGATTCCTCTTATGCTTTTTTGCAATATTATGATGCTACGCTAGGAGAACGTTTAGTGAAACATTTGGATAATGTTCTAAATGAAGAATTGGTCATTTTTCACTACGGCGGCAGTCACATTCAAGCCGAACGTCCCACGACTGTTGCGCGAAGAAAATTGCAAAAGGATTTTGGTGATGGTGGTTATGGAATGATTTTCAATTATGGTGCTGCAGACACCTATTCTTCGGTGAATTACAGTTCTACGTATAAGGGAACATGGAAATTTGCCAAAAGTTATCAATCTGCACCTAAAATTCCACTTGGGGTATGCGGAATGGCTGTGGAAGGAAATGCAATTGGTGCTGAATTGAATTTTAAATTCAAAACGGCAATTCCGAAAGATGAATACGAGATTACCCTTTTCACAGATGTGGATTCGACCCTTTTTGACTTTCAACTGACTGCTGATACAAACACTTACATTTTTCACTACAATGAAAATCAAGTCCTTGACAATGCCGTTCGATTTAATTACAGTGGCGAGATAACCAGCTTACAGCTAAAATTGATTGAAGGCAATTTTAGCGCTAAAAAGTTCCCTTTCTATGGAATATCGATTGAAAAAGTAAATACAGGTGGGATTGTTTACCATTCTTTAGGAGTAGGTGCTGCACCCTTTAAATCCGTATTGCAGTTGGAGAAAATGTCGCAACAAGCACAAGTGTTAAAGCCTGATATGGTCTTCTTGGATTTTGGCACCAATGATATTCTTTACACCAATGCAATTGACACCAAGTTGTCGGATCAAATTCGAAAAGCCATTCAAAATTTTAGGGAAGTAAATCCGGATGTCATTATTGTTCTTACTTCAGTACAAGATTTGAATTATAAGGGGAATTACATTACCGTCGGACCCAAATTCCGAGATTTAATAGATTCTTTGGCGGAAGAACAACAATGCATGTTTTGGAATTGGTATGATTTATCCGGTGGATTGGGTACGATCAAAACGTGGAATGAAAAAGGTTATGCACAGTCGGATTACATTCATTTAACCGATAAAGGATACGAATTGAAGGGAGATTGGATTTATAAATCGATTTTAAATACCTACAATAAGGCCAAATTAGAAGCACCGGCAACAGTGAGCATTCCGCTTAAGAATTATGACCTGGTCACTTTTGAGAAACCGAAAACAACACCATCTACAGGAGGTACTTCCGCACCAAAAACTTCTAAGACTTATAAAGTTAAACAAGGCGACACACTTTCGGGTATTGCACAGAAATACGGGACGACCGTAGCAAAAATCAAGGCTAAAAATGGATTAAAGAGTGACATGATAAAAATCGGTCAGACATTGAAAATCCCTTAAGGATTGGTTTTCTGTGACATTCTTTCTTATGAGTGAATGAAAATGCTGACACCTTGTCTGAATTTTTGTTTTGGTCTTATCTTTGAAAAATACAGCGAGTTAATTTAGAAATCATGGCAGAGGAAAATTTGGAAAACGAAAAAAACGAGAAAGAAATCACTGAAGAACAGGAAACTGTTAATCCTGAAATTCAGCAAAGTGCGGAAGAAGAGGCCCCAAAAGAATTGTCACCAGATGAAAAATATTCAGAATTAAACGACAGATTTTTACGACTTTTTGCTGAATTCGATAATTACCGTAAACGGTCAAACAAGGAGAAAATCGATTTGATTGCCACAGCCAATTCTGGAATCTTGAAAGATCTACTTCCTGTTGTTGATGACTTTGAAAGGGCCATAAGTAACAATCAAAATGTTAACGACGCAGATACCATCAAAGAGGGCGTTCAAATCATATACAACAAGCTAAAGTCAATTTTGGATTCCAAAGGGTTGAAAGCGATGGAAAGCAAAGGCCAACCTTTCGACAGTGAACTGCATGAGGCAATTGCAAACGTTCCAGTGGAGAATGAAAAGGAAAAGGGAATCGTGATTGATGATGTTGAGAAAGGATATTACCTGAACGACAAGGTTATTAGGTATGCCAAAGTTGTCGTAGGGCAATAATCATAAATAGATGTAGACAAATTTAGAGCATGAGTCAAAAACGAGATTATTACGAAGTTTTAGGTGTTGCAAAAAATGCAGATGAAGCTGAAATCAAAAAGGCGTATCGAAAACTTGCTTTAAAATACCATCCGGATAAAAATCCTGATGATGCTAAGGCTGAAGAAAGCTTTAAAGAAGCCGCAGAGGCATACGAAATATTGAGTAATCCTGAAAAACGTGCGCAGTACGATCGCTTTGGTCATGCAGGAATGGGCGGCGCCTCAGGTTTTGGAGGCGGGATGAATATGGATGATATCTTCTCGCAATTTGGTGATATTTTTGGAGGCGCTTTCGGAGGAGGAAGTTTTGGTGGAAGCAGAGGTGGATCTAGAGTAATTCGAGGTACCAACCTTAGGGTTAAGATGAAATTGACCTTAGAAGAAATCGCAGAAGGCGTTAAGAAAAAAATAAAAGTAAACAAGCTGATTAATGCCGAAGGCGTTACCTATAAAAATTGTTCTGCGTGTAACGGTACGGGAAGAATCACCCGGGTTGCCCAAACCTTTTTAGGTGCAATGCAAACCCAGTCTACATGTAACGTATGTCAGGGTGCCGGTAAAATGATCGATAAACGTCCTTCAGATGCCGATGCCAACGGATTGAAACGACAGGAAGAAGTGATCGAAATTGAAATACCTGCAGGTGTTGAAGAAGGAATGCAACTCAGCGTAACAGGAAAAGGAAATGCAGGGCCTTTCAATGGTGTGCCAGGTGATTTAATTGTTGTAATTGAAGAGGTGGAACATCCTGAATTGAAGCGCGAAGGGGAAAACTTACATTATGAGGCTTTTGTGAATTTTGCCTTTGTTGCGCTCGGAGAATCAATTGAAGTACCCACGGTTAGCGGTAAGGTGAAGATAAAAATCGATCCCGGAACACAAAGCGGAAAAGTACTGCGATTGAAAGGTAAAGGTTTACCTCAACTTCAAGGATACGGAACAGGAGATCTCTTTGTGCATATCAATGTTTGGACACCACAAAAATTAACTAAAGAGGAACGAGAGCTTCTTGAAAAGCTTAAAAACAGTGAGAATTTCGAGCCTCGACCTGAAAAAAATGACCGTGGGTTTTTCAATAGAATGAAAGATATGTTCCAATAGCATGCGGTTTATTGAACTGGGGCAAAAAGGAAACACGAATGCAACTTCCGTTTTTTTAACGCTTGGTGCTACACTACTTGTATTTTTTATTTCCCAAATAATCGCTTTAGTAGCAGCTCTTGCAGGATTAGGCAGCTTTGATGTAACTGGTGATATGTTTGCTATCGTTGATGCAATGGGTTCCAATACGTTTCTCGCGATTCAACTGTTGCCATTCTTGTGCGCGCTGCTTACTTTAATGTTTTGCTTGAAGTGGATTCACAAAAGGCCAATTCTCAGTGTATTTACCTCTCGGCAGCATATAGATTGGAAACGTTTTATAATTTCCGCTTCGATTTGGATGGCAATCATGGGATTGAGCCTACTTTTTGCAGTTCAATTTTCAGATACGGTCGAATGGCATTTTAATTCGGATGCCTTTATACCATTGTTGCTCATTTCCCTTTTACTTGTTCCCATTCAAACAACCTGTGAAGAGGTACTGTTCAGAGGTTACCTGTTGCAACTTTTTGGCTCTTCTTTTAAAAGCGCTTGGCTCAGTGTTCTTGCTACTTCAATCTTGTTTGGCTTAATCCATGCGGGAAATCCGGAGATTGATTATTTAGGCTACATCGCTTTGTTATATTACATTTTGACCGGCGTTTTTCTTGCCGTTTTGGCAGTTATGGATGAAGGGCTCGAATTGTCGATGGGTTTTCATGCAGCAAACAACATTTTTGGTGCCTTGATACTCACCAACGATTGGCAAGCTTTCCAAACAGAAGCGCTTTTTATCGATCATGCGCAGCCAAATTTTGGAATTGAAATGGTCCTTTCGCTTGTTGTGATTCAACCGCTACTGCTACTCCTTTATGCCAGAATCTTCAAATGGTCTGATTGGAAAATGAAATTATTTAGACCTTTGAATTGAAGGTATTTATCTTCACACAAAATTTCTTAGCTTTACATTTAAGCTACGTTAATGTTAGAAATTCAAAATATATCAAAATCCTTTCTGAGAAAAGTTGCATTGGATAACGTCT
>JBILIM010000039.1:0-8958 GCA_044349985.1 Crocinitomicaceae bacterium | reverse complement strand
TAATTTCAAGTAACCAAACCTATGATTATGTTAGAAAAAGTACCTCTAGACAAGGTGTTGTTTCTCGATATTGAAACAGTACCTCAAACCTACCGATTCGAAGATTTAGATCCCACAACCCGCGAACTTTTTGAAGCAAAATCGAAGTTTTTAATCAACGAAGATAAAACGGTTGAAGACGTGTTTAAAGACCGAAGCGGTATTTACGCTGAATTTGGAAAAATCATATGCATTTCGGTCGGTTTTGTGCGTTACACTTCAACCGGAAAACAACTGCGCTTGCGTTCCTACTATCATGACGATGAAGAAACGTTATTGATCCAATTCAAGCGCTTGTTAGAAGATTATTGTACATCACCGCAACATGCTCTTTGTGGACACAACATTAAAGAATTTGATATCCCTTATATCTGCAGACGCATGTTGATCAATGGAATAAAATTGCCCGACATTTTGAATATTGCAGGCAAAAAACCTTGGGAAGTGAACTTTTTAGACACGCTCGAGCTATGGAAATTTGGTGATTTTAAAGCGTACACCTCATTGGCGCTCCTTTGTCATATCTTTAATATTCCTACACCAAAGGATGATATTTCTGGCGCTGATGTGGCACGCGTTTACTATGAGCAGGGTGATTTAGAACGCATTAAAGTATACTGTGAAAAGGATGTAATTGCATTGGTACAGCTGTTTTTCAGATTGCGGAGTGAAAACCTGATTGAAGAACACGAAATTCATCATGTTGAATAACCAAAAGTCGATTGGAATGCATACCAAAACAAACAATTGTTGCGCTTTTTTGTAATACAAATGGAAGTTTAAGTAGCATAACTCCTCCTCTATTTAGACATTAATTGTACTTTTGACTGATGATAAAAAAGGGCATAGCTATTCTTGGCTCTACCGGTTCGATTGGTACGCAAGCATTAGAAGTCATTTCCAACTACCCGGAATTGTTCAGTCTTGAAGTAATAACCGCTGGAAAAAATTCAAAATTACTCATTGAACAAGCACTGAAATACCAACCCAATAGTGTTGTTATTTCAGAAACATCCCTTTATGAAGAGGTGCGTTCCGCTTTAAAAGACGAACCGATTCATGTTTACACTGGAGAAGATGCTTTATCTCAGGTAGTAGAATCCAGCCAAGTTCATGTTGTTCTTACGGCTCTTGTTGGCTTCGCAGGATTAAAACCTACTTTGCGAGCAATTCACGCAGGAAAGGATATTGCCTTGGCAAACAAGGAAACCTTGGTTGTTGCAGGAGAATTGGTCACACAAGCCGCACAAGAAAAAGGTGTTAATATTTATCCTGTTGACTCGGAACATTCCGCTATTTTTCAATGTATTGTCGGAGAATTTCACAATAAAATTGAGAAAATTTACCTCACTGCGTCTGGCGGTCCTTTCAGAGGTTGGTCTTACGATCAATTAAAGGATGTACAGCCGGAACAAGCATTAAAACATCCCAATTGGACGATGGGAGCGAAAATCACCATTGATTCAGCAACTTTAATGAATAAAGGACTTGAAGTTATAGAGGCCAAATGGTTGTTTAACCTTAAACCGGATCAAATTGATGTTATTGTACATCCGCAGTCTATAGTACATTCTATCGTTCAGTTTGAAGATGGAAGCATGAAGGCGCAAATGGGATTACCAGACATGAAGCTTCCTATTCAATTTGCATTGACTTATCCAAATAGATTACGAACAGACTTCAAGCGTTTCAACTTTATCGATTATCCGCAACTTTCTTTTGAGAAGCCGAATATTGAAGTGTTTTCTAACTTATCCTTGGCGTTCAAAGCAATGGAAATCGGAGGAACATCAGCTTGCGTACTGAATGCCGCTAATGAAATTACGGTTGCTGCGTTTCTCGAAAAGAAAATCGGATTTTTGGATATTGCATCAATCAACCAGCAGACAATGGAGTGTATTCCCAATAAAATGGCTCCGAATTTAGAGGATTACATTGCGTTTGATCAAGAGGCACGAACGGTTGCAAGCAGGTTAATCGGGAATTAAAGACGTCGTTAAAGTTGTGCCTTTAATGCTGTTTTATCTTGATCAAAATAATGTGTAACCAAGTGTGAGATAAGATAATCCCTATATTTTTCTCGTGATATTTTTGGAAGATAAATAAATCCTTTGCCTTGAGCAACGTGGCGAATAAATTTTTTACGCTCTAATATTCGAACTATGGTTGAAGTGGTATTGTATGCCGGTTTTGGTTCTACATACAACGCCTGAATCTCTTTAACAGAAGCTTTCTTCAATTTCCATAGTTTGAGCATTACTTGCTCTTCTGCTGGTGTTAAACGCTCCATAGTAGTATCATTTAGACGAGTGAATGTACAAAAAAACAATCACTCTAACACCATATTTTCCTAAAATTCAGATAATTATAAACCCAACTTGGATTTTAATTCTGGGTAAATCCCATCTTTGTGCACGTATATATTAATCGTTTTATATTTAAAATAAGCTTCTGAAACATATAAATATCCTTTGGGATAGTTATCCGTTCCCCAAGAGTTTTTGACCAAAAAGTACTTTGTGCCGTTTTGATCGGTATAGAGCCCTACGATATGCATTCCGTGATCATCCGTTGTGGTTTTATTGTCATAGCCATTTTGACGTGCAGAAGCATCAACAACCATTTCTTTTGTTGGGTTTATAAATGCATCTGAAAGTTTTTCAGCCCCAGCATCCGAGAAATTTTTATTATCCGAACCTTTTACTTCAATCTCGCTTTGATCCGGAACTATTGCCAATCCATTGCTAAAGCTGAATCCATCCTCTGAAACATCAGCGCCCCATGCCACAGTAAATCCATTTTTAAGTGCGGATTCACAAGCCGTATACAGTTCTTCTAACGAAACATTATAACTTTCTCCCCAAGCCCAGTTATCAGGAATCTCCAATTCACATTCTTTGTACAATTCGTGGTTCGTAAAAGACGTAAGCGAAACGTAATTGTCCATATCTAAGCCAATAGCAGCAGCATAGGTTTGCGGTGTATAGGTAACGCCATCTACTTTAAATTCAGAAGGCACTTTTCCCAAATGCTCATCTAAAATATTCGAAAAGTCGGTTTTCCACTGTGTGGAGATTCCCTGACCAGATTGTTGTTGTTCAGAAACAGACGTTTGAAGTTCTTGAAACAGAACCCCATGGTTGTATGATCTTGTTTTACCAACCAATCCATCATAGACATTTAAAGGTACTATTCCGTATTTCTTAACGACAAAAGGAATGTCATGAAAGGCGCCGCCCTCACTAAAGTTGGTTTTACCGTCCATTCGGATATATTTCTCTGCTTTTGCTTCATAAGCACGACGAACAATATACATTTCAGACAATACCGAAGGATCTTCTACACCCATTCTTGTCAATTCAGATTCTAAAAAAGACAAGCACGAAAAGCTCCAGCACGTTCCTGTCCAACCTTGATTTTGAACAGGTGTTGCATCGTAATGATACACTTTGGTAAACTTGTAGTTGCTTTCGCTTGTGTTGGTTGTTGTGGGTTCTGTTTTCTGACTTATTGCATGTGTAGAGGCAAATAATACGAGACCAAGTAAAATCTTTTTCATACGGATTTATTTATTGATAATGGAATAATTGATTGACTGAGATTGGTTACATTATTTCTTAAGTATCCAACCCGTGATACCATGTTTTGAAGCCTCTTGGGTTATTTTTTCCAATTGGTTGGCATTAGTTACAGTTCCCAAACTAACACGTGTCATGCCGCCGGAGGTTTCCTTAACGAATGGTTTAAGTCCAAGCACTTTCAATTCATCTATTTTCTTTTGTGCATTCGCAGGGTCGGAAAAAGAACCAATTATAAAGTCGAACGTTTTAATGCCCCGAACAACCTCTTGTTCTTGTTCCATTTCGGTAATGGGTTCCGCAATCAGTGTTGCCGTTTCCACGGTTGTTGCCGCGTTCGATTCTGCTTCTGGAGTAACGACTTCTTCCAAACTTGTTTCTAAAGTAGGTTGTGCTTTTTCTTTAATAGCAATTGTTCCGGCATTAACATTAACGGTTGGTTCTGAAGCAAACGGATTGAAATGATCCAACTTCAAGACACCAGAGGCAAGAAAATCCGTTTGAACAGGAATCCAATACGAATAAAAAGCTATCGGTAAAAAACAGGCTGCTGCAATATATTTCCAAGCGGTAGAGCGTTTTTTCAATTCAGGATGCGCAATGATTTTTGGTTCTGTTGGCGCTTCAGCTGTCTTTTCCTTTTTAGAGGATGATTCTGCATTCAAAAGGATAACTGGTGCGGTATTTTCAGTGGCCATTTGCTGCTGAATTACCGTTTGTTGAGCGTATGAGACGTCCTCCTCTGCAAGGAAGATTACTTTTCCTAAACCATAAGACTCAAGAAGCAAGTTGAAAAAACGATCTTGTTCGAAACAAATGTTTTTTTCACCATCTAGAAATAAAAACCCAACTTTATCAATCACCACCCTAGCACCGTTATTTAACCTGTCGTTCCAATCTTTAATCTGTTGATCAACCAATGCTGTTGCTTGTTCATAGCTGATTTTGTTTCTATAGGCCAAATCGGCAACAAGTAAACCATCGTTGTTTATCAATTGGCGATTAAACAATAAAGATTTGGAAGGTGGAGACATTGTGCCTGTAGTGTAATCAATTGAAGCGGATTTCTTTTTTGCGATAAATCCACCAAACGAGGGAACGATTACGCAATTGTGGCGCAACAACAATTCTCCAACAAGCTGATCAACAGTTAACACAAAGCGAATTTAATAAATTGAACGGTATTTTCCAATTAAACATGAATATCGTATGTGATTTACAGCATTGAATTAAAATGATTAATTTTCTGATACTAAATGGGTTGGTGTATTACAAACGAACATTAAATGAAAGTTTCAAGCAAAACATACAGTATTTTACGTCGCATTACCATTGGTTTAGCGGCATTTACGCTTGCGTTTGACATTGTCTATTGTTGGAGGATAGAAGATTGCACTCCTCCAGGTGGCTTGTTTGCACCTTTTATATTGCTAGTGGTTTCTGAGATGTTTGGAACAGCAGCAAAGAGGGTAAAAAATTAGTTTATACGAGATTTTTAAATAAGTTTGATCGTTTGAAATGTATTCTTCCCATATTTCTTTTTTGTACACTGTTCAGCTTTGCTCAGGGCACGTGGGTGCAAAAAAATAATTTATTAGGAATTTCTCGTTATAATCCGGTTGGTTTCAACGCAAACGGAAAAGGATACATCGGTCTAGGAAAGGGAAACTCCAATGCTGAGTTGTTCAAGGATTTTTGGGAGTATAACCCGGTTTCCGACACTTGGACGCAAAAAGCGGATTTTCCAGGCGGCAAAAGGGTTGGTGCACTTGGCATAAGCATCAACAATAAAGGTTACGTTGGCACTGGATCTAACCCGAATCAAAATTTACAAAATGACTGGTGGGAGTATAACGCAGAATTTAATTTTTGGCTCCAAAAAGCATCTTTTCCTGGGGGAGGAAGGGACGGAATGATAGGTTTTAGTGCTGAAGGAGCAGCTTATTTGGGAACAGGATTGAACTCGAGTTTTGTTCCGTGCCAGGATTGGTGGCGGTACGACCCCAATACCGACTCGTGGTTGCAGCGAGCAAATTTACCAGGGCCTTCTCGGGCATATGCCGCAGGTTTTGTAATTGATAGTAAAATCTTTATTGGAACAGGGCTAGGCTTCCAAACTGGAAGTACCACATACCTCAACGATTTTTGGGCATACGATATAGCAACCGACGGCTGGGTTCAAAAAAATAATTTTCCAGGAGGTAAAAGAGGGGAGGCACATGGGTTTTCGTTAGGTGTATCAGGATATTTGGGACTCGGAACTAAAATAATCGGCTCGGGGACAGTGGATGATTTCTGGAGGTATTTTCCCAATTCAGATAACTGGCAACAAATTTCAGATTTTGGAGGTGGTTTACGAGAAATGACATCTGGTTTTACCATCGAATGCAAACATTATATATGTGCAGGATTCATCAATGACCTAGATCAGAAAAATGACCTTTGGGAATTCAGCTTAGATACGTGTTATACAGCGCCTTCAGAACCACCTGTGGTTGAAATAGAAGGTTATTTTATTCCCAATGTGTTCTCACCCAATGGAGACAACAGTAATGAATATTGGACAACAAATTTTATTGACAAATCTGAATATTTGATGATTTTAAATCGTTGGGGTCAGGTAATAACGGAAATCAATATGGACCAACCCAAATGGGATGGTTTAAGCAATGGCGAACCGAGTACAGATGGCGTTTATTTTTACCGTGGTATGATGCGGGGTGAAAACAAAAGTGGCTATTTTCATCTGGTAAGATAAAATCAAACACTTAATACCTCTTCCACATTTTGTTTTATCCGTTCACATATGGTGTCTGTAGGTAAATCATTATCGTCTTCACCAAATGGGTCCTCGATTTCTTCTGCAAGCACCTCCATACTCACCAGTACATAGAAAACAAAGGTTGCGATTAAGGAGGAAAAATATCCAAACTGATTCACAAAGGCCAAGGGCAAGGTCGTTACATAAATGAAGATGAATTTTTTTATAAAAAGACTGTAAGAAAACGGAATGGGTGTGTTTTTAATGCGTTCACAGGCACCAACAACATCAATGAAATTGTTTAAGTTTTTATCCAGCGCCAAAAATTCTTCAGAAGTGATTTTTTTCTGCGTTGCAAGTACATGAAGTCGCGCATACATAGATTGTACGATCGAAATTGGAACGTGTGATGACTTTTTAAGCCGCTCCTCTTCTTCCAAATCTATATCAAGCGCTTCGAATTTCACACCACTTCGTAAATGCTCTTTAGTAGCTACTGCGTAATTCACGATTTGTCTTTTAAAAAAATCCTTTTCCGATTTATCCTGTAAAATTCCCGAAAGCTTAACAGCAAAATTTCTCGAGTCGTTTACAAGTTCGCCCCATTTTCGTCGTCCCTCCCACCAGCGGTCGTATGCTGTATTCGTTCGAAACACCAATAACAATGAAATTACAAAACCAATCAATGAATAAACCGCGATGAGTTTATCGAGTACTTCAGCATTTGGAAAATAGTGCAGTTCTAAAAAAGCCACAAACAGCGTAAAAATCCCGATGTACAAAATTTCTTTCCATAATATTCGGAAGGTGTCGCTTTTATGAAATGCGAAAATGAGTGTTAACCAGCTTTTGGGATTGTAATTGACCATTATTAAGATTTAGCGATAACTTAAACTTCTTGTTTCAAAATTACCTTTTTGATTTAAAATACGTGAGTTGACATTTAAGCGCATCAAATGTTGCTATGATAACGTTTGTTTCGGCAATCCTGCATTCGTATATACCTTCTGAAACACAATGCCATTCCGTTTGCAAAAAGGGATTTTTAACCTTGTCTTTACCGTTTATATTTCTTTTTATACCGTTTTCAACCAATTGTGCCCTTGTCTCATCAAAATCAAAACGGAGCAGCTTTTTGTTTTCATAGCTAATGTATGGATCAAAATGTAAATTCAGCAGTTCCGGAAGAAATTCAGCACCGAATTTTTTTCTTAAACCCTTTGATATTAACCAAACCATTAGGGTTAAAAAAAGAAATATAATTACAACCGCCCCTAAAATGATCTTCATAAACATTTACCTTTAGGATGTTACCCGTTACACCTCTAGTACCATAACAAAATCATCCATCACAAAACCATTACCGATGTCAATAACCTCTTCCTTGACGGTTCGGAAGCCATATTTTTCGTAAAAAGAAACTGCCGGATTGAAACGGTTAACATTTAATATGATGGTTTTCATTGCTTCTGCAATAGCAACATCCTTAACTTGATCCACTAAGGCACGTCCTATTCCTTTACCATGAAATTCAGGTAAGACATAAAGCTTGTGGATTTTCAATTTTTCCTTTTCCGGATGATGCAATTCAATCGCAGTAAAGCCGATAAATCGATCGTTCTCTTTGACCGCATAAAATTCTTGGCCTTTATAAAATTGCTGTTTTAGTGTGTCCAAATTGTACATCCATTCCAACATGTATTGAATTTGATCAGGGGTAAGAATCTCCTTAAATGTTGAAGGCCAGGTTTGATGCGCAATATGCTGAACATGTTGCAGTTCTTCCAGGGTTAATCGTACGACTTGGTACATTATTGTTTGATGAAAGATTCTTGTTCGATACGTCCATTCACCTCAAGTCGCACCCAATATTTTCCTGGTGCAAGATCTGAAACATTCATTTTCGCATCGTTAATTTTACGTTCCTGGATTTTACCCATGGAATCAATAATATGTCCTTTCTCGGGAAGCTCATCAATTATTGTAAAATGGATTTCATTACTCGTAGGATTCGGGTAAACCGTCCATTCCATTTCATAGTCAATTTTCTCCGTTCCAACTGTGAATAAAGCCAATTGAACGGCATGATAAGCATTAATTTTTCCCCAGCCCCATTGTGTGCTTCCATTTACAGGAATGATTCCTGTATTAGCATCTTCTCGTGCAGTTTGAATGATGATGTCTTTTATTTGTTGCGCAGACAAATAGGGGTTGGCTTCTAAAATCAATGCCACTACTCCTGTTACCATCGGCGCAGCCATGGAGGTTCCTGAAAATTTAGCAAACGGATAATTTCTTCCATTGAAGCTAATTGCCGTTTGAGAAGAATACGAAGCGTCGGTATATGAAGAAATGGAAGAGCAAATAGCCACTCCTGGTGCTGCGATATCCGGCTTTAACACCTCATCATAGCGTGGGCCGATGCTTGAAAAAGATGCTATTGCTCCACCTATAGGTGAGCCTCCCGGTGAATAATACTTTGGTGCATAAGCTGCCACACTGATCAAACTGTTGGTGCAAGACGGCTCGCTGATTCCATAAAAATGATCCCCGGCAATCGTTCCAGAGGTGAAAACCGAA
>JBILIM010000038.1:0-9037 GCA_044349985.1 Crocinitomicaceae bacterium | reverse complement strand
TCAAGGCTTTGTTTTCCAATAACATTTTAGCGGTTTCTGGATGCGCTTCAAAGGCAAACACTTTACCTGTTTCTCCAACAAATTTTGCGGCATGTAAGGAGAGTAATCCAATATTTGCTCCTACATCTATAAACACATCCCCTTCACCTAAATTTTCATTTAAGAAATGAAGCATACCTTTCTCATAGGTTCCCGTATCATGTAAACTTCGCTCGACACCTGAGTCGTGTTTTGGATCAATTAACAAATGATAGCCATTAGTGGTCTTTAAAATGTACTTACCCAGTTTATCTGCGTTTGGAATAAGAATTTTAGGTGCCAACAAAGATAATTTTCGAAAGCCTTTGATGTCAATATCCCGAAGAAAACTAATGAATAGATGACGAAAATAAAAACTCCTTTTGGGAACCAAAATTTCTATTTTTAGTTGTACATCTCTTGCTGCACTTGCTGTATTTTAGTGTCAGCCAGATAATCATCGTAAGGCATCATTTTATCAATAATACCTTTTGGTGTAATTTCTATAATACGATTCGATACCGTATTCACCAGCTCGTGGTCATGAGAAGTAAACAATATGGTACCTTGATATTCTGCCATACCATTATTCAACGCGGTAATCGATTCCAAATCCAAGTGATTCGTAGGTTCATCCATTAACAATAGATTTCCTTTAGCTAACATCATTTTGGAAAGCATACATCTTACCTTTTCACCACCAGAAAGTACATTCGCTGTTTTCAATGCTTCCTCTCCAGTAAATAACATTCTCCCCAAAAACGTTCTCAAATAAACTTCCTCACGTTCTTCATCGGTATGTGCATATTGACGTAACCAGTCAATGAGTGGCAATTTATCCTGAAAATACAGATGATTATCATTTGGCAGATACGCTGTTGTAATTGTTGTCCCAAAAGTAAAATCACCGGTATCCGGTTTGGCATTACCTGAAAGTATTTCAAAAAATGCTGTTAAAGCGATTGAATTTCGTGAAATGAATGCGATTTTGTCCCCTTTGTTAACCGTAATTGTTACATCCTTAAACAAACTATTGCCTTCATGAGACTTGCTCAAATTTTCGATTGACAAAATTTGGTTTCCTGCATCGCGTTCCTGATGGAATGTAATTCCTGGATACTTCCTACTTGAAGGTTGAATTTCTTCAATATTCAAGTTATCCAACATCTTCCTTCGGCTTGTTGCTTGTTTGGATTTGGCTGCATTTGCAGAAAAACGAGAGATGAACTCCATCAATTCTTTTTTCTTCTCTTCAGCCTTTTTATTCTTATCTGATCGCTGTCTTGCTGCCAATTGGGAGGATTGGTACCAGAAGGTATAATTACCGGTAAAAAGATTGATTTTGCCAAAATCGATATCACAAATGTGGGTACAAACCGTATCTAAAAAGTGTCTGTCGTGCGAAACAACAATTACCGTATTTCTAAAATCCAATAAAAAATCTTCCAACCAACCGATTGTTTTTAAATCAAGGTCGTTGGTAGGCTCATCCAATACAAGCACATCTGGATTTCCAAATAAAGCCTGTGCCAATAGCACGCGAACTTTCAAATCATTCGAAAGTTCTTCCATTTTCAAATAGTGTTTAGACTCTTCAATTCCAAGATTGCTCAGTAATGAAGCGGCATCTGTTTCAGCATTCCACCCTTCCAAATCAGCAAATTCTCCTTCCAATTCAGCTGTTCGCATTCCATCCTCTTCTGAGAAATCAGGTTTGGCATAAAGTGCATCTTTTTCGGTCATGATTTCATAGAGTCTTTTATGCCCCATGATAACTGTCTGTAAAACTTCTGATTGATCAAATTCAAAGTGATTTTGTTTTAAAACCGCCATTCGCTTTCCCGGTTCCAACTCGATTCTACCAGTTGTGGGATCTTGCTCTCCAGTGAGTATTTTCAGAAAGGTAGACTTACCTGCTCCATTGGCACCGATGACACCATAGCAGTTTCCATTAACAAACTTTACATTAACTTCATCAAAAAGTACACGCTTACCGAATTGAAGGGAAAGATTATTTACAGCAATCATAACACAAAATAAATTTGGGTGCAAAGATAGCTAAAGCTAAAAGATAATCCTACGAAGTCAGTGATGGAAAAGGTCAGTGATAAGAATTTACACTACTATTGATCCATCCAATGTAAATTTCGAGAATACAAAACCGTAAAAAGTGCGGCAAAAAACAATTCCCAAATCACTAAAAAAGAAATGACATCAGCTGCTGGAAGGAAAATATAATATCTTAAAATATTAAACAATCCATAACCAATGTAAAGATGAAACCCCATTTTTTTTCCTTGAAACATGAATAAAACAGAAACAAAACCGAGCGCTATAACAACAAGGTACACCAGATTAAAAGCGTAAAAATGCGCGTTCATTCCTTCGGTCATGCGAATAAATGTATTGACTGTTTCTTCAACGGAGTTATCTCCTGTATTTTTAAAAGGTTCTATGGCTTTAGCCATCTCGATTCGCTGAAAATTAAGCTGATCGTCATTCAAAGGCCCGGAAATAAATACTGAAAGTGCTGAAATCCAGCTAAACCCAATGTAAATAAAACTTAAAATACAGAGTACTAAAAGGAAATTCGGTCGTTTACTTTTTTCTGCATTCTGTATTTCTGGTTTATTTTGAAAATCAAGCATTATGAAAATTATTAGTTTTTACAAAATTGATACTTTTTTTAATGAGCGGCTGCAAATAGGTGTCATTCTCAACGAAGGGAACTACCGCTCTGTAGTTCGAAAGCAATGTTTCAAGTATTGGCGCTGTATGATTTGGACGTCTGAAGGTTATGGCTTGCGCTGCATTCATAAGCTCAATTCCCATAATACTGTAACAATTCTCAACAATCCGGTACAATTTGGTAGCGGCATTTGCACCCATACTGACATGGTCTTCTTGTCCATTGGAAGAATCGATTGAATCTACCGATGCAGGGGTGCACAGCTGTTTATTTTGACTAACTATTGACGCTGCTGCATATTGAGGAATCATAAATCCAGAATTTAAACCCGGATTCGCAACTAAAAATGGCGGCAAACCTCTAGTTCCAGAAATCAATTTATAAACCCTTCTTTCCGAAATACTTCCCAATTCAGACATCGCAATTGCCAAAAAGTCCATAACCAAAGCCAAAGGTTGACCATGAAAATTCCCAGCGGAAAGCACTATTCCATCTTCAGGAAAAATAGTTGGATTGTCGGTAACTGCATTAATTTCTCTTTCCGCTATTGCACACGCGTAATCGATGGTATCCTTTGAAGCACCATGAACTTGGGGAATACAGCGGAAAGCATAAGGATCCTGAACATGTTGTTTAGGGCTCTTACAAATAGGGCTGTTTAACAAAATATTTTTGATCTGTGAAGCCGCTTCAATTTGGCCCATTTGCCGCCGAATTTCGTTAACATTTTCATGAAAAGGATCCAGTTTACCATGATACGCATCAATAGATAACGCAGCGATGGAATTCCACTTACTCCACATTTTTTTTGCTTCTGAAACGCAGTAAGACAAGTATGCCCCCATAAATTGAGTTCCATTTAAAAGTGCCAATCCTTCTTTCGATTTTAAACGAATGGCTTGTAAACCCAATTTTTGATAAAGCTCCTGCGTTTGGTATTTACTTCCTTCGAACCAAACTTCTCCTTCACCTAACAGTGGTAACGATAAATGCGCTAGTGGCGCTAAATCACCTGATGCACCAAGACTACCCTGTTCAAAAACAACAGGGAGCATTTTGTTATTGAAAAAATAAATGAGTCGTTCAACCGTTTCCAATTGCACACCAGAATTCCCATGAGAAAGACTCAATATTTTCAACAAAAGCATCCGTTTAATCAAAACATGTGGCACTTCGGCACCGAGGCCACAAGCATGAGATCGCACCAAGTTGACCTGTAATTGCTCCAAGTTTTCAGATGAAACAACCGTATCACAAAGGGAACCAAAACCCGTATTCACACCATAAATGATTTCGGTTTTATTTTCCATTTTATGATCCAAAAAATCACGACACTTACGAATTGCTTTTTTTGCATTTTCTCCTAATTCCAAGTGATAATCTCCTTCGATTACATTGGTCACTTCATCAACGGAAACCCATTGATTATCAATAAGAAATGTTTTCATTAATTCTATTTTAAATGCTATTTGTACAATGCCAGTACTCCCTCAAAATCCATGGTGGTTTGTTCACCAGTTTCCATATTTTTAAGCTGAATGGTATTGTTTTTCAATTCCTCTTCACCAATTAGCGCCACATACTTCACGTTTAAATCATTGGCGTATTTCATTTGTTTCTGCAACTTCGATGCGGTTGGATAGAGTTCACATGAAACGCCCTTATTTCGGAGTTGATGAACTAATTTCATACAATGCTGCTGTTCCTTTTGCCCGAAATTGACAAACATGATTTGAAGTAAATTTTGAGCTTCCGAAGGAAACAAATTAAGTTCATTTAACACATCATAAATTCTATCTGCACCGAATGAAATTCCAACTCCTGACATATTTTTAAGACCAAATGTTTCCGTTAAATTATCGTATCGTCCTCCTCCACAGATACTTCCCATGTTTACGCCATTTGCCTTAACCTCAAATATGGCTCCTGTATAGTAATTTAAACCTCTAGCCAAGGTAAAATCCACCTCTAATTTTGCTCTATTCAAGCCAATTTCTTCAATTGAATCTAGAATGGTATTCAGCTCCGATATACCTTGTTGACCCATTTCACTTGAAGACAAAAATGCCTTCATAAGTTCCATTTTTTCATCATTATTTCCGCTAAGCGAAAATAAAGGTTTCATTTTTTGAATAGCATTGGCCGAAATTCCCTTTTCTTGCAATTCTTTAACAACGCCTTCTTCACCGATTTTATCCAATTTATCGAGTGCCACGGTAAGGTCTACGATTCTGTTTAACTCACCAGTAACCTCAGCGATACCTGTTAAAATTTTTCGATTGTTAATTTTTATAGAAAAATCGGGTAATTGTAAAGCTGAAAGTACATCATCAAACAGTAAAACAAACTCCGTTTCGTAAAGCAAAGATTCAGAACCGACTACGTCAGCATCACATTGATAAAACTCCTGATATCTCCCATGCTGGGGACGATCTGCTCTCCATACAGGCTGAATTTGATAGCGTTTGAATGGAAATGCCAATTCATTTTGATGCTGAACAACAAAGCGTGCGAAAGGAACAGTAAGATCATATCGTAATGCTTTTTCAGAAATAGAATTAGAAAACTTAGAAAGTTCCTTATTTTCCAAAGCATTAGTATCGGCCTTGAGCAACTTATCTCCAGAATTCAAAATTCTGAAAATTAGACGATCTCCCTCATCTCCATACTTACCCATTAATGTCGTGGATAACTCAAATGATGGCGTCTCAATCGGTTTGAAACCGTATTTTTCAAACGAATTGCGTATGGTGTTAAAAATATAATTCCTTTTAGCAACATGTTCTGGAAGAAAATCTCGAGTCCCTTTGGGTATTGAAGGTTTAATTGCCATTTATCCTATTTTAAAATTCATATTTGAGCAGTTCATCTAGGCGTATCTATTAAAAAAAAGAATTAAAGATTCAATTCTCTTGCATATTGTTCAATTATTAATTGTGTTTGCGGATCATCAGTCATTGCAAACTTAGCTTTCATTATTATTTGTTCACATTTCGTTAACCAGACCTTTTTAATGGCCTCTTTGGTGCGATCTTCCTGATAGGTTATCCCTATAAATTTTCGAATTTTCACCGTTGCTTCCGGAAGTGCTAAAGTGAAAAATTCCAATAAATCTTCTTTGGTGTTTGGAATTGGAAAAGAACGAATGAGTTCCATTTTCTGCATATCAACCTCATCGTGATGTGAACCGCTTAAATTCTTCATCATCATTGCTCCAAATGCTTTAAACGGATTGTTATCAATCACCCTTTTACTTTCAATTTCCATCAATTTTTGATGCAGTACTTTAACAGAACTGTTGGCACTTAGATTGGTGAATTCATATCCACAATAAGAACAATGTGTTGCAAAAGATTCAAAAAAGGCATTGCAATTTGAACATTTGAGCGGTTTTGTATCCGTGGAATGCGAAGTTGAAAAGGACCTCCTTTCTTCATTCGGCGTTTCATTGATTTTTTGCTTATGACTCAATACCTGATGAAGACGACCTTCTAGAATCATTTCTGCCTCATCAGCATCTACACCAAATTCCACTGCTTTTTTTAAAACAACCGAGCGCTCCTTTTCTGAGATGGTGCCATCTGCAATTGCTAAATCAATATATTTAAGCAGCTCCTCGTTCATAGTATTGTTTGATCTTCGTTTATTCCCAACCACTTAAGCACATTATTGCACCAGATGTCATCTGCTTCCGTCTGATTTAGAATTCCAGCCTCAACAGCAAAATCTATAACTCTCCCAGGATAAGACCGAGCTACACCTTCCATTTCACCTAAGGGATACGGATCATCGAGACCTGCTACAATTTGAGATGCTCCAGCTCGTGTTTTAATCAACTGCAAGGTATAGGAATCATGAACTAAGGAATCAAAAAACAAATTCGGATGCCCTAAGGATTCTCTTGGATTAACGGTTCCTTCAAACAGATCTGGACGCCCATCAAATCCTTGAAGTCGTCTTCCATAATTGGCTTGACCTAGCATACAACCGTGAGCGAAACACGCACGCACATTTGGAAAACGGTTTAAAAAATCTTTCAAGGTAAACAAATGCAGGGTATCTGCTGTCTGTGCCATCATCCAAATTAAATGAAAGCGCCAATAGACATCTTTAAGATTCACCATTTTCTCCGCATCATACGGATGAATTTCAACCGCCAAACCATAGGAATTGGCGAGCTCAAAAATAGGAAACACGGACTCATCAGCTACCGATACCCATTCTTCATTCTTATTTAAAAAATGTGTGGGTAAACACAATAATTTTAAATCCAAATGTTCAACGCAACGCTCAATTTCTTTGAGCGCATCATCAACATATAATGGCTGCACGACGAATCCGCAAGTAAATTTGTCCGGTCTACGCAACTGCACACTTGAATTAAAATCATTTTGCCATGATATTGCATCTTTCGCATCTTGACGTTGCCAACCGTTACAATAAACTTGAGAAAGATTAAGCATTACAGCATGGTCGATCTGATATTTTTCCATCCATTCTATTTTCTCAGAAAAGAAAAAACTCGGATCTGTGATGGGTCTTGACCAGTCATCCTGACGCATGAACTTTTTGTTGTCATCAATCCAGAATAACTTTTTATCCTTCATAAACTGAGGGATTTCATTTGGCTCTGGAAGTAGATGACCGTGACCGTTTATTCTCAATTTTCTTGATGCTGACATCTACTTTACGAAAACAATGAATCTACAAATTCATTTTTATCAAACAACTGCAAATCATTGATTCCTTCACCTACACCAATGTATTTTACCGGTATTTTCATTTGATCAGAAATACCAATGACGACACCACCTTTTGCTGTGCCATCTAATTTGGTTATTGCCAATGCGTTAATATCTGTTGCTAATGAAAATTGTTTAGCTTGTTCGAAAGCATTCTGACCTGTTGAGCCATCAAGGACGAGTAGAATTTCATGCGGTGCACCTGGAATTACTTTATCCATAACACGTTTAATCTTACTTAATTCGTTCATCAAATTGACTTTGTTGTGCAGACGACCAGCGGTATCAATAATTACAACATCAGCATTTTGTGATTTAGCAGATTGCAAGGTATCAAAAGCGACCGATGCAGGATCAGCTCCCATTCCTTGTTGAACAATAGGCACACCCACCCTTTCGGACCATATGATCAACTGATCTACAGCTGCTGCCCGAAAAGTATCTGCCGCACCTAGGACTACCTTCAAACCGCTATTTTTAAATTGATTGGCAAGTTTTCCAATCGTTGTAGTTTTACCGACACCGTTAACGCCAACGACCATTATCACATAAGGCTCATTAGCGACTTTAGTAATGTTAAAATTGTGCGCATTTCCTGAATTATTTTCTTCTAAAAGGCCCGCAATTTCTTCTTTCAGAATACGATTCAACTCATCAGCCCCAAGCACTTTATCGCGCGCTACACGTTGTTCTATGCGATCAATTATCTTAAGCGTTGTTTCTACCCCTACATCAGAAGTAATTAACACCTCTTCCAAATTATCGAGAACTTCATCATCAACTTTAGATTTTCCTACAATAGTCCTTGCAAGTTTTGACAGAAAACTTTGCTTTGTTTTCTCTAACCCTTTGTCTAAAGATTCCTTTTTCTCTTTTGAAAATAAACCAAAAAATGCCATAAGTATAAAAATAAGAAAAGCTTCCCTTGAAACAAAGGAAGCTTAACTTTTAATAGGAGAAATTTATTTTTTAGTAAAGAAATCTTTTACCTTATCGTTATGTACGATTTCTTCTTTAAAAGTGTAAGATCCTGATTTATCGGATTTAACCATTTTAATAACCTTGGTGTGTTCCTTACCACCTCCTTTCTGTAACGATGCTACAACTTTCTTTGCCATACTTCAGATTATTTAATTTCCTTGTGCACTGTATAGCGCTTAAGAATCGGGTTAAACTTTTTGATTTCCATTCTATCAGGTGTATTCTTTCTGTTCTTCGTCGTGATGTAACGCGAAGTACCGGCCATACCAGAATCTTTATGTTCTGTACACTCTAAAATAACCTGAATTCTATTGCCTTTTGCTTTCTTAGCCATTTTGTATTGTTTTATTGACTATTTGTAAGATTACTTCAAATATCCTTTTTCTTTTGCCTCTTTGATACAAGCACTAATACCTTTTTTGTTAATCGTGCGTAGCGCTGAGGTAGAAATTTTCAACGTGATATATCTATCTTCCTCTGGAAGGTAGAACTTTTTACTTATTAAATTCGGGTAAAACTTTCTTTTCGTTTTACGATTCGAATGCGATACGTTGTTTCCAACCATCACCGACTTACCTGTAAGTTGACAAACTCGTGACATTATAAT
>JBILIM010000221.1:0-4062 GCA_044349985.1 Crocinitomicaceae bacterium | reverse complement strand
TCAGGTGGCGAATCACAGCGTATTAATCTCGCAACATCTTTAGGAAGTGCACTTGTTGGTTCGATTTACATTCTTGATGAGCCATCAATAGGATTGCATCCAAGAGACACTGATCGTTTGATAAGTGTGCTGGAGAGATTAAAAAAGTTAGGAAATACTGTAATAATTGTTGAACATGAGGAGCGCATTATGCAAATAGCCGATGAAATTTTAGACATCGGACCAAAAGCTGGAATTTATGGAGGCACGGTTGTTTTTCAAGGAAATCACGAGCAACTAAAAAAAGCAAAAAATTGCCTCACTGCAGATTATCTCAATGAAGAAAAAATCATAAAAATCCCTCAAAAAAGAAAGGCTCTAAATTCATTTATTGAAATTAAAAATGCTAATAAAAATAATCTGAAAAATGTTTCCGTTTCCATTCCGCTTCACTGTTTAGTAGGAATATCCGGGGTAAGTGGTTCTGGGAAATCGACCTTAGTTAAAGAAATTACATATAATTTATTGAGAAAAGAACTCGGTCTTATTGGAGATGGAGATAATAGCTCAGCTCAAATTTCTGGTGACTTTAAATCCATAAAAGCCGTTGAACTCATTGACCAAAATCCTATTGGTAAATCATCTCGAAGTAATCCCATAACTTATGTAAAGGCATTTGATGAAATAAGAGAGTTATTTTCTAGACAGCCATTGGCAAAGGCCAGAAATTATAAACCTGGTTTTTTCTCATTTAATGTGGAGGGCGGAAGATGCGAAATATGCGAAGGAGAGGGTGAAATCACTGTTGGAATGCAGTTTATGGCTGACGTTCATCTTACTTGTGAAACTTGCAATGGTTCGAGATTTAAACAGGAAACACTGGAAGTTACCTACAAAGGAAAAAGTATTTCAGATATTCTTGAAATGGATATTAGCACTGCCTACGAATTTTTCTGCGATGTTCAAGATAAAATTGCCAATAAAATTACCGATAAAATAAAACCCTTAATCGATGTTGGACTTGGATATTTAAAAGTTGGACAATCTTCCAGCACATTAAGCGGAGGAGAAGCGCAAAGAATTAAACTGGCATCATTCTTATCAAAAGGAAGCCAAACCGCTCACACCCTATTCATTTTTGATGAACCAACAACGGGATTACATTTTCATGACATAGATAAACTGATGACAGCATTTTATGCTTTAATCAACTGTGGGCATTCGATTATTGTAATTGAGCATAATACCGATGTTTTAAAATGTGTTGATTACATCGTGGACATAGGACCTGAAGGAGGTAAGATGGGCGGTCAGATTGTATTTTCTGGCAGACCTGAAGAATTAATTAAGGATACAAACAATTGGACCGCCAAATATTTAGCGCCAAAATTTAATCGATAAATAAATCTTTTTCTGTCTTAAACAACTCGTTTTCACTTCGAGCGATTACCGCAGAGGCCAAACAATTTCCAAGAACGTTTACAGAGGTTCTACCCATATCCATAAGGGCATCAACGGCAAGAATAACACTTGCACGTTCTGGATCCAAACCAAGAGATGCTACCGTACTAGCTAAAATAACAAAAGATGCGCCTCTAACTCCAGCTACACCTTTACTTGTAAGCATCAAAACCAAACACATTGTAATTTGTTCTGTAATTGACAAATTTACCCCACACATTTGGGCGACAAAAACACTTGCCAAAGAAAGATAAAGTGTGGTTCCATCCAAATTGAAACTGTAACCTGTTGGTATAACAAATCCAGCTATTTTTTTGGGAACGCCAAATTGCTCCATATTTTCTAGTGCTTTAGGCAGAGCCGCCTCGCTACTCGCAGTAGCAAATGCCAAGGTAACAGGTTCAGTGACCGCTTTCAAGAATTTTTTAATTGGAATTTTGGCCGCTAATGCAATTGGTAAAAGAACAGCGAAAATAAAGACTATGAGGGCAAGATACAAGGTGCCGACCAGTTTCATGAGACTTATAAGAACGTCTACCCCTGATTTGGCGACTGTGCTAGCCAATGCTCCAAAAACTGCCAATGGAGCCACATACATAACAATATCTGTGAATTTGAACATGACTTCCGCCAAGCTTTCACTAAAATCCAACATTGTTTTTTTATGATGTTGATTTTTTACCATACCCAAGCCAATGGCGAAAATCACAGAAAACACTACAACCTGAAGGACTTGATTTTCAGCAATGGACTTTGCAATATTTTCAGGAAAAATTTCAACCAAATGATCTTTAGCCTCTGCTTTTTGAGCCATCAATTCTTTCGATTTGGCTTTATCTTGTTGTCTGGCTTCAACCTCTACTCCTACTCCAGCCTGAGAAACATTGATTGCAAGTAAACCTATAAATAAGGCCAAAGTGGTAACAATTTCAAAATATAAAATACTCTTCAATCCGATACGGCCAACTTGTTTTAAATTGCTATGTCCCGCTATTCCGATTACTAGTGTCGCAAAAATTAAAGGGGCCACTAACGATTTTATCAAACGCAAGAAAATTTTCCCAAACCGTTCCATTTCCAAGGAAAATTCTGGAAAATCCATTCCTACCTCTACCCCAAGAATCATTGCAGAAAAAATCCATAGTGAGAGTTTCTTTCTTTTAAAGGCAATCAAAAACAAGAAGGCCATTAATAAATATCGTATTATTCGGAATGGTGTTGGATCCATTTGACCAAGCGCACCTTCTATAAAAAAGAAAAGACCAATATGCACAAAGGCAAGGACAAACCAAAAAATTGTAAAATAAGACTTGAAAATTTTCATGTAGCGAAGATAATTATTTGAAGGAAATTAAAATCGATTTATGCTCATCTACGGGAGCAATAAAGAAATGAATAAAAAAGTGTTGTAGTTTAAATCATATTTTGTAATATTGTGACATCATTGTGGAGCCATTCGGTTTCAAAAAATAATCCACCACGTTTATTATTGCATTTAAACAAACAAATTGCATTTTATTAGCACTTTATGGACAGAAAAGAATTAGAAGGTAAAAAGCTTTCAGACTTGCGCGTTATTGCTGAATCCATTGGAATCGAAAAGGTAGCGACACTAAAAAAACCTGATTTAATTAACGTTATCATGCAAGGTACTGAGGTATCTCAAGATGACATTAAAAATGAAGCGCCTGCTCCAGTAAAAACTGACTCCAATAACGGCCCAAAACGTAAACGTATTCGTATTGAGCAAAAAACGGAAGAAATAGAGCAATTACCTCTTTTTGAAAGTATCGAAAAAGTCGATGAAAGTTCATCTTCTAAAAATACTGAGGCCAATCAGAAAGAAATGCAAGAGGCAACAAAAAACTCACCTAGAGAAAACACTCATGCGGCTAGAAAAGGAAGAAACTTGATGGAGATCGCTCAAAATCCTGTGAAATCTGAAGAAATAACAAAACCAGAGGTCGCTCAGGTTACGCCATCAATAAAGGTTGAAGAAAATAAAGATGCCCCAATTTCGAATGATGAACAAACTAAGCGACCTGAACATAGCCAAAAACAGCACCAGCATCAGCACCAGCATCAAAATCAACATAGAAATCAAGGTCAGCAGCAACATCAAAATCGAAAACCACAACAGGAAGAAAAAGTAGATGATAGTTACGATTTAGTTGGTATTGTTACCGCAGAAGGTGTTTTGGAAGTAATTCAAGATGGTTACGGATTTTTAAGATCATCAGACTATAATTACTTGCCATCACCAGACGATATTTATGTTTCACAGAGTCAAATTAAATTTTTCGGTTTAAAAACAGGAGATACTGTAAAAGGAACTATTCGACCACCAAGAGAAGGCGAAAAGTTTTTCCCCTTGGTAAAAGTAGAATCGATAAACGGAAGACATCCTTCTTACATTAGAGACAGGGTGCCTTTTCAATACTTAACGCCCCTTTTTCCTGATGAAAAATTTAAATTAACAGGGCATCCACAGGAGACATTGTCCACACGTGTTATGGATTTGTTTGCGCCTATCGGTAAAGGTCAACGTGGAATGATCGTGGCCCAACCTAAGACAGGTAAAACGATGTTGTTGAAAGATGTGGCAAATGCAATTGCAGCTAA
>JBILIM010000037.1:0-9323 GCA_044349985.1 Crocinitomicaceae bacterium | reverse complement strand
TAATATAATTGATGGTTATTCTTGGCAAGAACGTATTGAAACTACGCTTAAAGGATTGGGTTTTAGTAAGACAGAGATACATAATAGTTTAGCTACGTTTTCTGGTGGTTGGAAGATGCGCGCTGAATTAGCCAAGATCCTTGTTAATAATCCAGATGTTATTTTGTTAGATGAGCCTACAAATCACTTGGATATAATCTCAATCAGTTGGCTGGAAACTTACCTTCAAAAATTTGAGGGTGCTGTAATTATTATATCTCACGACCGCTTGTTTTTGGATAATGTTACCAAGCGAACCTTGGAAATAAGCATGTCAAAAGTATTTGACTTTCCATACGCTTATACCAGGTATAAAGAATTGCGTGAAGAGGAATTAGATAGGCTTCAAGGTGCAAAAAAACAACAGGATAAAGAAATAAAACACACCGAAGAATTAATCAATAAGTTTAGAGCAAAAAAGAACAAGGCTGCTTTCGCGCAATCATTAATTAAAAAACTTGAGAAAACAGAACGAATAGAAATTGAAAAGGATACTGTCGCCAAAATGAATATTACCTTTCCTTTGAGTGTTCAACCAGGAAAGTGGGTTTTAGAAATAACGGATTTAGGTAAATATTATGGTGAAAAAGTACTTTTTGAACATGTAAACATTACTGTTGGTCGTGGTGAAAAGATCGCTTTACTTGGACCAAATGGAGTTGGTAAATCAACCTTATTGAAGCGTATTTTAAATGTTTTAGATGGTCCAGGAGAAGTAACTTACGGTCATAATGTAAATTGCACTTATTTCGCGCAAGATCAGGCTGAACAATTGGACCCTAATAAAACCATATATGAAACAGTAGATGAAGTCGCGAAAGGGGAGATACGCAAGGATTTGAGAAGTATACTTGGCGCCTTTCTTTTTACAGGTGAAGATATTGATAAAAAAGTAGGTGTTTTATCAGGGGGAGAACGAACGCGCTTAGCTCTTTGTCAATTACTATTAAGTCCTTCGAATGTTTTAATTCTTGATGAGCCAACAAATCATTTAGATATATTGAGCAAGGAGGTTTTAAAAGATGCCTTAAAGAATTATGAGGGAACGTTTATTGTGGTTTCTCACGACCGCGAGTTTTTGGATGGATTAACCAACCGCATATGGGATATTGAAAATCGAAATCTTAAGATTCATCATTTTGATGTTCAAGAATACCTGCAGAAAAAAATGGTTGATGCTACTTTAGAATCTCAATTGAATAATGTCACCAAAGTTAAAGTTGAGGAAAAAACTAAAAAAGTGAATAATGAGGCGACAGCACTCAAAAAACAACTGGAAAGAAAAATCAAGCAGTTAGAAGAAAGTATAGCGACCTTAGAAACTGAAATTAAGGGTATGGAAGAAGAATTGGCTGTTTTAGACTATACAAATGAAGAAACCTCTCAACAATTGGTTAAAAGGTACGAGCTTAAAAAAACGGAACTAAATACATTTTTAGATCAGTGGGAAACTTCAACCGAGGAGCTATTTGAATTGGAAAATTAACCGCGGCCCTTTTCTTTTTGAATCTTCTTTTGTCTTCTATAGTTGCGTTTAATCGATTTCCTAAATGCTTTACTTTGATTTTTCAAATGCGCTTTAAAAGCCTCTTTTTTGGACTTTTTAGCGGTTTTAGCTTGCTGTTTTTGTTGTTTTGAAAGTATTTTTTGAGCCTTTTTGTCGTCGTATATAATTGAATTTGATGATTGACTCCATATTCGATTGGAACTTAACATCAATAAAAAAAACAATATCGCGTTATAGAACGTTTTAAACTTCATAACTTTATAAATACAAAACGATAAATGAAGGTAATTCTATTTTTGATAACGCTATCCTGTGTTTTGGTTTCTGGATGTAATAAAAATAAAATCCATCCTGTACCGAATATTCCTTTTGATATTACAATTGATATCAATTTACCAAGCTATAATGCTCTAATTGGTGTAGGAAGCTATGCATACGTTAATGGCGGCTCTCGTGGAATAATTGTTTACAGAAGAAATATTGATGAATTCGTTGCTTTCGATAGGCATTCACCAGTTGATGCTGATGGTTCTTGTCCTGAACCCCTATATCCTGATCCGGATAACTTTTTAATGTTAATTGACTCTTGTGGTCCAGCAAAATTTTCATTATTCGACGGTTCCCCTGTGGAGGGGTCAGAATTTGGTTTAAGGCAATACCAAACAATTTATAACGGAACAAATCTTCTAAGAATTTATAATTAAAAATGCAATGAGTGAAATAAAGGTAACCATAATAGATAGGGAAGGTCTTTCGCATGAATTGGTAGCGCCAACTGATATGAATATGAATATTATGGAATTGTGCAAGGCATACGAATTACCTGTTCTCGGAGAATGTGGAGGTATGGCTATGTGTGCAACATGTCAGTGCTATCTAGAATCGGATACAGTGCTTGCCGAGCAAAGCGATTCAGAGTTAGACATGCTAGATCAAGCGTTTTTTGTTAAATCAAACAGTCGATTGGGTTGCCAAATACATATTACAGAAGATATAGACGGAGTAGTTCTAAGATTGGCTCCGGAAGCATAATAAAAGAACTATTATAACAAATCCTTAGGGATTTGACAAACAGGAATCGGATTCATTTTGTGTTGATTCATCCCATTCAGTTTTTTGAAGATGGCCAACACTTCCAATTCACGTTGCGACAGTTGCTCCTCACTACCTTTAAACTCCATTGCCCATTCCAATTCGGGGTAGGTCGCGCCAAGTTGGTCTTCATCTGTTCTGCCATCTGCCCATAATCCGTCTGTTGGCGGTGCAACACAAATAGCCTCAATAACTTGAAGTTCCTCAGCAAGCAATCGAACTTGTGTTTTCGTCAAATCCGCAATTGGACTTAAGTCAACACCCCCATCACCATATTTCGTGAAAAATCCAACGCCAAAATCTTCTATTTTATTTCCAGTACCGGCAACCAGACATCTGTTGGGCTGCGCAATAGCATATAATGTTGTCATTCTCAGCCTTGATCTTACATTTGCCATAGTAAGATGGTCCGATAGGCAATAATCAGGGAGGGTTTTTTCTATTACTTCGAAAGATTCGGTTAAATTAAGTTCTAAGGATTCCGTGTTTTCAAATCGATTTAATAAATCAGCGATATGCGCCTTTGCCCGTTCATATTCTGCTTGGGTTTGCCGTATAGGCATCGTGATGAGAATCGTCTTTTTACCCGTTAATGCACATAGCGTTGACGTTAAAGCAGAATCTATACCTCCTGAAATACCAACAACAAAACCATTCATTCTTGCGTTTTCACAGTAACTTTTCAGCCATTGCGAAATGTGCGCAACAATTTCCTTTTTATTCAAAATAATAGTGAATTAGAATAAAATAGACACTTTCAACATGATTTGATTTTGTGTCGATTTGTTGTTGAACATTACTGGAGTTAAGGTACCGTCATTAGTAAACAATGAATTCTTTTCTTTACCAGGATCTGTACTTTTCTGTGTATGGAGGGGTGTAATTCCGTAATAATATCCCAATTCAGCGATTAAACTTGTTGAGCCGCTAAAATTCCATTCACCTCCAGCCGAAATTCCTACTGCAGATTTAAAGAAAAACAAATCATTTTTTGATGTTAAGCCCTCATTTAAAACAGGGAGGTTCACATCACCATTGGCAAAACCTTCATCGTTTACTTTACTTGTGAGTAAGAAGCTGTTTCTTAAACCAAACCTTCCAAAATAACGCCAATAGCCAAAAAAACCGGTTCTGAAGGTTAACATTGTAGGAACAGTAAGGTAAACCGATTTTTGCAAGCGTTCCTTAAGTTGAAACAAAGTTGCATCTGGATCAGTTATACCATTTCTGAATTCTAAAATGTCCATGTCTTTATAATAATAGAATACGTCACCAGCTTCGACTGACGGAGCATATTTTAAAGAGTTAAAGTCAAATTCAATTCCTGTATTTAAACCGATGGTTTCACTGAAGTTAAAAACGGTATTCATACCAACTGTCCAATCCCAACCTAGTCCATTAGCATCCATGTTTTTGGTTAGCATCTTTTGAAAATTAACACCTGAACCAACAACTAATCCAGCTTGAACTTTTTTGTCTGCGGCTTCTTGAGCATTTGAGATGGCATAAATTCCTATAATTGCGATCGTAAATAAATATTTTTTCATTTTTATTTTCTTTTTAGTTTCAAGAGTTGACGATTGAAGAATTTGATTTGCTTAATTTTGATACGAATTTAACCAAAATTTTAATGACATTCAACACCAATTTTGTTCGGTATTTTTTTGCACTCTTTCTTCTTTTTTCTTGTTCTCATGACCCACTAGATGTTACAATTGCAGATACAGAATTGAATATTGATTTTATCAATATGGACTCGATTCTTGGAAAAAGTAATTCAGAACAAATTTTAAAGTATCATCGAAAATGGAAAGTTGAAATTCCTGAAGCTTATGAATACCAGCGAGTTTATTGTTTTCAAATAAATTCCTCTGCTGATAGTGAAGTAATTTCAGGGATTGAACAATTTTATAGGGATCCATTTGCAAAGCGTGTTTCTGCAGCTATTCAGAAACAATTTGCAGATTTGAATTCAGAAAAAAAACAACTTTTAGATGGCTTTAAACATTTGAAATATCATTTTCAAGAAGGTAAGTTTCCCCAAAGTATCGTTTTTATCAATTCTTGCTTTAATGTTAATTCTCTCAGTACAAGTCGTGAAATCGCAATTGGTTTGGATCGAAATCTTGACGATAAAACAGATGTGATTCAAGAATTACCTGGCAGTTATTTCCCAACATGGATAAAAGAAGCTTGGAACCGTGATTTTTTGGTGCGTGATGCTATTTGTTCCTGGGTGATGACCCATTACGTTTTACCTAAAGTTAGTGAAGGTGATCCTTCGGATTTTAATTGGGGTGTAAATTGTAATTTGGCAGAGAACATTGTGCGCTGGGGTAAAATTCTTTACTTAACAAAAGCAGCAATACCTGAGGTTTCAAATGCAATAATCCTCCGTTATACTGAAAATGATTTTAAATGGGCACAAGACAATGAGGTTTCATTTTGGAAATATCTCGTTGATCAAAATCTACTCTTCAAAAAAGATGAGTTGATGGTTGCCAATTTGTTAAATGATGGACCATTTACGGTTGGTCTTCCTGAAAAAGGTCCGGATCGAATGGGGCAATATTTAGGTTTTAGACTTGTGGAAGAGTATGTCAAAAACAAGGGATGTACACCAAAAGAATTACTTAACACAGATTATTCTGAAATAATAACCAATTACGAAATCGATTAAAATGAAAAGTCAAATAAAAAAATCATCTGAGATAAGCATTAAAGTAGATTTAGATGAAAACAATCTGCCTATTTCCATCCGTTGGAATGCAGAAGATGGCGCAATTAATGATGCTGAAGCAAAAGCTTTTATGTTGTCACTTTGGGATGCTAAAGAACAGAATACAATGAAGATTGACCTGTGGACAAAGGATATGTCTGTTGAGGAGATGAAACGCTTATTCCATCAAACGCTTTTGACTATGGCAGATACCTTTGAGCGTGCGACAGGAGAAAATTTGATTTGTGAAGATTTAAGAGACTATTGTTATCATTTTGCCGACAAAATGCAAATTCTTCCAAACGAATAAATGGAATACAAAGGTATACTTCGTAAAATGAAAACTAATCTCGGTGAAACGATTAGTTACAATATGGTTTTAAATGAACCAATTGAAGTAAATTCATTTTTGGGAAAACGTATTTCAATCACATGGACGGGGATTATCCTATGTGAAGGATGTAATAAAAATATTAAAAAGTCTTTTGGAGACGGATTTTGTTACACTTGCTTTTCAACAGGAGCAGAATCATCACCGTGCATCATACGACCGGAGTTGTGCAGAGCACATTTAGGTGAAGGTAGAGATGTAGCGTGGGAACTAAAACACCATAATGTGGAACACATCGTTTATCTTGCTTCTAGCGACAGTGTTAAAGTAGGTGTAACTCGTGGGACTCAAATACCAACGCGATGGATTGATCAAGGCGCTGCCAAAGCGATTGTTTTTGCACGAACACCTAATAGATATGAAGCTGGTAGATTAGAAGTTGCGCTAAAATCTATTTTTACAGACAAAACAAATTGGCAAAAGATGCTGAAAAATGAAGTTGACGAAACGATCGACTTGATTGAAGAAAAATGGAATTTGTACGAATCATTACCGGATGATTTACTGACTTATTTTAGTGATGGAGATGATTATACAGAATTGAAATACCCAGTAGTACGTTATCCTTTGGCAGTAAAAAGTTGCTCACTTGATAAGTCTTCACAGTTTGAAGGAGAATTAACTGGTATTAAGGGGCAATATTTGATTTTTTCCGATGGAAGTGTTTTCAATGTCAGGAAACATACTGGCTATGAAGTAAGTTTATTAGTAAAGTAGAATTATAAAACAAATGGGTAAGGATAAAATAAGAAGATTTGCTGCAATTAAAACCTATACTAATGTTTTCGAACCTGTAATTGGCGAAACATTTTTTATGAAAGGAATATGGAATTCTGATTATTTTAAAAATAATAACAATTTGGTACTTGAATTGGGTTGTGGTAAGGGAGAATATAGTGTTGGAATGGCCAGAAAATTCAATGATAAAAACTTTATTGGTGTTGATATTAAGGGGGCGAGAATGTTTATCGGTGCAACGGAGGCTATCGACGAAAAGCTTCAAAATGTTTGTTTTTTGAGAACCAAGATTGATTTTATCAATGATTGTTTTGCTGAAAATGAGGTGGATGAAATTTGGCTGACGTTCTCTGATCCGCAACCTAAAAAACCTAACAAACGTTTATCATCTGCAGTTTTTATAGAGCGTTATAAAAAATTGCTTAGAAAAGGAGGGAAGATTCATTTGAAAACAGATTCCGATTTACTTTATGCCTTTACAATGGAAGAAATCGAAACACAAGGTTATCAACTTCTTTATAGTTCTCCTGATATATATGCTGAAAGTCCATCAAAAATAAATGAAGAACTTAGGGACATACTTCCTATCAAAACCCATTACGAGAAACTGTTTACGGCAAAAGGAGCGGTTATTAAGTATTGTTGCTTTACAGTTAATTAAATCGAATTTAAGCAACTTTCAGCGTTGCCATCTTAGATTTGGAAAATTGCTTTTCCGCATAATCTAAAGTCAATCGAAATGACTTTTCATTGCTTGATGGTAAATTGAACATTGCATCATTTAGAATCGCTTCGCAAATGGAACGTAAACCTCTTGCGCCCAATTTGAATTCAATAGCTTTGGATACAATAAAATCGAGGACAGCTGCATCAAAGCTAAGTTTAACCCCGTCCATTTCAAAAAGTCTAACATATTGCTTAACCAGTGCATTTTTTGGTTCTGTTAGAATCCTTTTAAGACTATTTGCATCTAAGGGTTCGAGATAGGTTAATACAGGAAATCTTCCAATAAGTTCTGGGATGAGACCAAAGGATTTAACATCTGTAGGATTTACATAACGTAAAAGGCTTTCTTCCTCAATAAGTTCATTTTCAGAAGAATTAAATCCGATAATTTGGCGATTGACCCGGTTAGCAATAATTTTCTCAATACCATCAAACGCTCCACCACAAACGAATAAAATATTTTTGGTATCGATTTGAATCATTTTTTGTTCAGGATGTTTACGTCCACCTTGCGGAGGAACATTCACAATCGAACCTTCTAAAAGCTTTAATAAAGCTTGTTGTACACCTTCCCCTGAAACATCTCTTGTTATGGATGGATTGTCACTTTTTCTCGCTATTTTATCAATTTCATCAATAAAGACAATGCCATTTTGTGCTGCGTTTACATTGTAATCAGCTGCTTGTAGCAATCTGGATAGGATACTTTCGACATCTTCCCCAACATAACCTGCTTCAGTTAAAACCGTTGCATCGGCAATACAAAAAGGTACATTTAACATTTTGGCGATAGTTTTCGCCAATAAAGTTTTACCAGTACCTGTTCGACCAACAAGAATCACATTCGATTTTTCAATTTCGATTTCATCCTTGGAATTTGGTTGATTAAGTCTTTTATAATGGTTGTATACAGCTACAGAAAGTACTTTTTTTGCATCATCTTGACCGATAACGTACTCATTCAACCGGTTTTTAATTTCAGCAGGTTTCAGCAGGTTTACGATGGTATTCGCATTGCTTTTTTCGTTAACATCCTCTTCTTTAATGATGTTGTGCGCTTGTTGAATACAACTTTCGCAAATGTGACCTGAAACTCCAGCAATGAGGACACCAACTTCTTGTCTTGATCGACCACAAAATGAACAACCACTATCTTTTTTTGACATGTTTAAAAGCTATTGCGCTTATTTACTTTTTTTTGGATTTCTGTCCAACACTTCATCTACCATACCATATTCTTTGGCTTCTTCTGAAGTCATCCAATAATCACGGTCTGAATCTTCCCATACCTTCTCATAGGTTTGACCTGAGTGAAGCGCGATGATGTCGTAAAGTTCTTTTTTCAATTTTTGAATTTCACGAGCTGTAATTTCAATATCCGATGCCTGACCTCTCGCGCCTCCAAGCGGCTGATGAATCATAACTCTTGCATGCTTTAATGCAGAACGCTTACCTTCTGCACCAGCGCACATCAATACAGCGCCCATAGATGCCGCCATTCCAGTGCAGATTGTTGCTACATCAGGTTTGATATATTGCATGGTATCATAAATTCCCAAACCAGCATATACTGATCCTCCTGGGGAATTAAGATAAATTTGAATATCTTTCTTTGGGTCAACGGACTCTAGAAATAGCAACTGCGCGTTAATAATGTTTGCAACATAATCGTCAATACCTGTACCTAAAAATATAATACGATCCATCATTAATCTGGAAAAAACGTCCATTTGAGTCATGTTCAAGGACCTTTCCTCTATTATATAAGGGGTTAAGGATGATTCTATATAATGCTCCATGTGCATGCTACTTAAACCCATATGTTTGGTAGCGTATTTCTTGAATTCGTTGTTGTCAAACATGCGAAAATGTAATAATTATTTAATAACGATAAAGATAAACGCAAAGTTGATAATGACAATCAAAAAAACCAATAAGTTTTGTTGAAATTGCTAAAATTAATCGGTAAGGTTTAAAAATTCAGCTGAATGATTAACGCACAACTACGTGAAAACATTTTTGCCAAACTTCATAGGTAACAAAGCACTTTCTTTCCTTTCTCAACTCCCATAATGTGCGCGATAAAACACCTGCAAGGTAGCTGATTTCCG
>JBILIM010000036.1:0-9334 GCA_044349985.1 Crocinitomicaceae bacterium | reverse complement strand
CGTTAGTACAAAAAAATCGGCGTGGGACAGTTATCAATCCGTAGCCGAGGAACGACCAAGTCCCACAAAACAGAAAAGATAAAGCCCACGCCTTGACGTGAGCGTTTATCAAATCCTTGTTTTGCTTTTTATTTGGTCGTTTTCGGCTACAAGAATGCTAAACGCTAATATGTTATTTTACTTAATTCTTTATTTCATTTTGTTTTTTCTAATTTTCAAAATTAAGGGTTTTTAAATTTCTTAAAAATCCATTCTGTTCAATTCTTTCAATAACTCACAAACACATTCTTCGGTTCGGTAAAGAAACGCAGTGCTTCCCAGCCGCCTTCGCGGCCCACCCCTGAAGATTTTACCCCGCCAAATGGAGTTCGTAAATCCCGCACCAACCAGGAGTTGGTCCATACGATACCAACCTCCAATTGCTCAGCCACCCGATGCGCACGCTTCAGATCACTGGTCCACACGCTGGCAGCCAAACCGTATTCCGTGGAATTCGCCATTTTTAAGACTTCCTCTTCCGTATCAAAAGGGGTCAAGGTCACCACAGGTCCAAAGATTTCTTCTTGATTGGTGCGGCAATCGTAAGCCAAACCTTCTATAACGGTAGGACGCAGGTAATATCCATCAGCATACGGTGCTTCGAGCATCACCCGATTTCCACCGGTAAGAATGGTTCCACCTTCTTCTTCCGCAAGGCGGATGTAGGACAACACCTTTTCCATGTGCGGTTCGGAAACCACTGCTCCCATTATCGCTTCCGGAAGTTCAGGGTTGGCAACTTTTATTTTCGCAACCTTTTCTACAAAAACCGTTTTGAAACGCTCGTATATCCCACGTTGAATGAACAAGCGAGAGCCGCACAAACAGATTTGACCTTGATTGCTGAAAGAAGACCTTAATACGGTTTTCAACATGTCATCAAAATCACAGTCGTCAAAAATAAGCGTGGGGTTCTTTCCGCCCAATTCCAATGATAATTTCTTGAACATTGGCGCTGCGGTTTGCGCAATGTAGGCTCCCGTTTTAGTCCCTCCGGTGAAAGAAATGGCTTTGATTTTCGGGTGCTTCACGATGGCATCACCTGCCTTTGCACCGCTTCCGTGAACGATATTCAGAACGCCATCCGGCATGCCTGCTTCTTTTGCGATTTTACCCAAAAGGTAAGCGGTGTATGGAGTGATTTCTGACGGTTTCGCAACGACGCAATTTCCTGCTGCCAATGCCGGAGCAATTTTCCAGGAAAAAAGGTAAAGGGGCAAATTCCATGGGGAAATACAACCAACGATACCAATGGGTTTTCTCAAGGTGTAATTGATGCCAACACCTTCCATGTGGTGCGATTCAGAGGCAAAATGGATGATGGCTGTGGCAAAAAAATGGAAATTGGAAACGGCTCGTGGGATATCCACATGAGCAGCCAACTTTATCGGCTTCCCGTTGTCTTTGGATTCCGCATTCACAAACAACTCCATATTGTTCTGGATGCCTTCCGACAAACGAATCAAAACGGCACTGCGTTCTTCGTTGCTCATTCCCGACCAAACAGGAAATGCCTTTTCGGCGGCAGCAACGGCAACTTCCACATCCGATGCATCTGAATCCGGAATTAAACTGTAAACCTTGCCCGTGGCGGGTTCGTAATTGTCAATGTACTGTCCGTTTTTTGGTGGACAATACGTCCCGTTAATAAAGTTTTGCAATTTTTCCATCGTATCCTTAATATCCAAGTTCTTTACCTTTTTTAATTGCCGGTATGCCTTCGGTCATCCACACTGGTGCGGGTTTCCCCTGCAGGTAATGATCAAAAAACTGACGCATTCTAATGCTCAAATCCGTTTTATTCGCCAAGCCAACCAAATTGTGTTCTTCGTCATTGTAATTGAGCATCCAGCAGGTTTTTCCGAGCCTTTTCAACCCGGTATACAATTCAATGCCTTGGTACCAAGGAACGGCACCATCGTTATCATTTGACATAAACAAGAGCGGCGTTTGTACTTTGGGTAAGTGAAACAAAGGCGAGTTTTCGATGTACAATTCAGGTGCTTCCCAGATGGTTTGCCCAATCCTACTTTGTCCCATTTCGTATTGAAACTGACGGCTTACTCCAGATCCCCAACGGATGCCGCCATAGGCCGAAAACATGTTCGATACCGGAGCTCCAGCCATCGCTGCGCTGTAGCGGTTCGTCATGGTAATCAGTTGCAGCGTTTGGTAACCACCCCAAGATTGACCTTGAAGTCCCATACGCGTGGAATCGATACACGGATATTTTTTGAGGAGGTAATCTGTTCCACTCATGATGGCATTGTAAGCGGATTTTGCCGGATGACCAACTTCATAGCGAATATCCGGAATGAATACCAAGTAACCACCGGAGGCGTATTCGGTCGGATAAATTACCGATGCTGTAGGTTTTGGCACACTGTGGTTATGAATTTCTTCTGAATTCAATTCATAATAATAGATGATCAAAGGATAGCTTTTGGTACTATCGAAGTCTTCCGGTTTGTAGAACAAGCCATCCAATTGTTGACCATCATAACTTTTCCAAGAAACCGGCTCCACTGTTGCCCAGTTGTAGTCTTTTTGTTGCGGATTGGTGAACGAAATTTGGGTTTCCGTTTGGAAATTGTCGGAAGTTAAATGAAGGTCGGGATAATCTTGTAAGGACATTTTTCGGAAAGCAATTTGCGTCCCGTTCTTTGATTTTTCGATGTATGGAATTTTGTGGTCGGTACGATACAGTTCTTTTATTTCAATATCATTTTTGATGGTTTCGAAAGTGTAAATGTGGGCAGCTTTTGTCTTTTCATTAAACCCTTCCAAATAGCAATTTGACAAATCGATGTACAAAGTATCGTTTTCCCATTTATTCAGACTCAAACGAATGGTATTTGCTTCTCCGAAACCTTTGGTGAGGTTCGTAAGGGAATTTTTTGACAGATCGTAGTACCAAACGTCGTATTTTGCTTGAATGAATAGTTGGTCTTCGTTTTTAGAATAACCCAACACGCCGTAAGGATCCATGACAATTGGTAGTCCGTTGTTTTCATACTGCCATTCCACGCCATTGGCACTGCAGCTGATGCACCGTTGATTTTGTTTATCAATATCCAGCAAGTAATACTGCAGCGCAGTTTCATCGTAATAGGTATAAAAACGACCCGATTGCGAAAGTTTTCCGTCAAAAACCGTTGCTTTTTTAATCAATTGAATCGTTCCGGAATCTAGCGAGATACGGTAATGGTCTGTGGGCAACATGCCATTCCATTGGGCTTCAGCTTCATAAGGAACGGTGCAAGAACCAAAGGCATAGGAACCGGTTGAAAATGATGAAAGGTACACATCGATGCTGTCATTGCTGATTTGAACAAAGTTGTTGGTGTTCAGATTGTAGGCGAATAAGTCGTTCTTTTTTTGATCGGATTTCAACTCGTTCAACTGCAAGGGCATAATGCGACTGTCGTTATAATGCCAAATGTCCAATTTTACTTTTTCACTTTCCAAAAGGCTATCCTTCTTTTCGGGCTCAGGATAATTGGCTACTCCAAAAAACAAATAGTGATCATCCGCCCTGAAATAAGGTGTCCTGTTTTCACTTACGCAACGGTTGTTTCGTAATAATGAACTGTCCGCAATGGTTTGGTTTACCGAAGTTTTAATGTGGTACAAATCCAATGCAAACCCTTTGTTTTTAGTCGTGTCTGATGACCAAAGGTAGGTGAGGTAATCTGCATTTTCATTAAAAACAAGCGATTTAAGAGTCAGATTTCCAGATTTGAGGATGTTTTTGGTTTCATCCGAAAGATGAAAAAGTTGAAGCGTTGTTATCGAGGAGTCTTTCTTTTGGTGGGTCACATAAGTCAACCATTCCCCATTTTTTGAAATTTCATATTCCGTTACATCATTGAAATACATCTTTTGATCTGTAGCCGTATTGTAAAGCATCAACTGTTTTCCGTCGGATGTGTATTCCGGTTCCTTATTTTTTTTCTTCTTCTTTTTCGATTTCTTAACAAGGTCATTTTGCTTGTTGTTATGGTCTGCAAGCAGGCATACCCAATTGCCCTCTTCTGCAATTTTATGTGATTTGTAAGAAGAGAAAGTGAGCAAGCTATCCTGTTCTACGAGGTATATACCAAAACTATCTTTGGGCCATTTTTTCTTATCGACACCATTCAATTCACAAGTTCTTAGCGTGTCGTATCCAGCACCAATTTTAAATACAACGAAATCGGAATACTTGGAAATGGTGGCTTCTTTTCCTTTTTTCAGCGTATCGGTTCGTTGTGTTGTTGCGTTGTAAATCAATAAGTTGCCATCACCTTTTAGAGGTTTGATTTCATAACTTATTAACGTTCCGTCTTCCGAAATCTTGGCGTTTTCCAAGCGTTTCCATATGCCATAATCATCAGCAGTGATGATTTTTTTTTGCGCAATTGTAAATCCACAAAACGTTAGAAATACAACAATTAGGTTAATTTTTTTCATATTAAAAATGAAGGATAAAAATACTCAAATTGATGATTAGACGAACAATTTACTTGCAAGTGCGTCCGCTTGAAGCATCCCATTTGTTGTAAGTTTAAGGAAACCGGAATGGATTTCAGCAAGCCCAAAATCAATCATTTGGTCAATTTCCCGTTTAATTTCCGAAGTGTAAAATGCGTTTTTTTGTAGGGATTTCATCGAAATGCCCCAAGATGTGCGCAGTCCGGTAAGTATCGTCTCGTTCCATTGGTCTTTTTCAGTAAGTGTTTCTTCTTCATACCATCCTTCATTTACCCCAACAGATTTGATGTAAATCGAATTGTTGGATATATTCCATCGTCTGGTTTTACCATCAAAGGAATGTGCTGAAGGACCAATACCCAAGTAAGGAACTCCTTTCCAATAGTTTGCATTGTGAACGGCTTCTTTACCTGGAAGCGCAAAGTTTGAAATCTCATAGTGTTGAAAACCTTGGTGACTTAACATGTTTCGCATCATCAGAAATTGGTTTTCTTGTGCTTCTTCATTTGCAGGTGAGAGCAGGCCTCTTTTCACGAGTTGGTTCAAAGCCGTTTTAGGTTCAACGGTTAAACAATAAGCGGAAATGTGAGGCACATTAAGGTCTACAACTTGTTGAAGGTGTTGTTCCCAGTCGTTATCGCTGAGTTCAGGAAGGCCATAAATCAAGTCAACGCTAATGTTTTCGACGCCTTCCGATTTCAGCATTTGAATGGATGCAAAACCATCCGTTACCCTGTGGGCGCGGTTCATCCATTGTAAATCTTCGGGTTTGAACGATTGTAATCCAATAGAATATCGATTGATTCCAACAGCTTTCCAATCCTTAATTTTTTCAATTGAAATATCATCCGGGTTGGCTTCAAGAGTAATTTCCGTAGTGTTGTCGAAGCTGAAATGTTTACTTATAGTTTCAAATAATTGTTCGAGTTCCGAATGTTTAAGTAAGCTCGGTGTGCCTCCGCCAAAATAAATGCTTCTGAGTTTTTTTTCTTGAAGATAAGCTGCTCTGAGTGTTAGTTCTTCGCACATGTTGTCGATCATTTTTTGCCGGTAACTTTCGAAAGAAGTACTGAAATGAAAGTCGCAATACGTGCATTTTTGCTTGCAGAAAGGAATATGGATGTAAATTCCGGCCATGTATCAAAAGTAATCAAGAATATGTAAACATTACGTCTCTTGGGAAAGTTGGTGGTTGCAGTAGTGATCATTCAGAATTATTTATTAAGGTTAGATTCTTCTTTCAAATCTGGCTATCTTTGCAAATAAATTTTTTTCGTGAAAACAATATACATAACACGTAGAGAAACATTCAATGCTGCCCATAAATTGTATAGGGAAGACTGGTCAGATGAAAAGAATGATGCCATTTTCGGGAAGTGTGCGAACAAGAATTGGCACGGACACAATTTTGAGATTTTTGTGACGGTTAAAGGTGTACCCAATGAAGAAACAGGTTTTGTCATCAATCTAAAGGATCTGAGCTTTATTTTAAAAGAATATGTTGTGGAGGCTTTAGATCATAAAAATTTGAATTTGGACGTTCCTTTTTTGAAAGACATAATGGCTTCAACAGAAAACATTACGATAAAAGTTTGGGAAGTGATTGAAGGACCCATTCGTGAAGCAGGAGGAGAATTGGTTAAAATTAAAATGGTTGAAACGGAAAATAACTTCGTAGAATATTTCGGTGGAAACGAACCATATTGATTTACAATTGTTTCTAAATTAAATTTTCCTTCTATGTATGATGAATTAAAAACAAAGAACGTTGCTCTGAATTACCAACGTGTTATCGAGCAAATTGGAGAAGATCCTCATCGGGAAGGATTATTAAAAACGCCGGAGCGCGCTGCCAAAGCGATGCAATTTCTTACACACGGTTATGATATAAATCCTGATGAAATTGTACGTCAGGCAATTTTCCATGAAGAATATTCCGAAATGGTTATTGTAAAAGATATCGAAGTATATTCATTATGTGAACACCATTTATTGCCGTTTTTCGGAAAAGCACATGTTGCTTATGTCCCAAATGGAAAAATTGTTGGTTTGAGTAAAATTCCTCGTGTGGTTGATGCCTATTCAAGACGTTTGCAGGTGCAAGAGCGTTTGACGATTGAAATCAGAGATTGTATACAACGAACCTTGGATCCTAAAGGTGTGGCTGTTGTCATTGAATGTTGCCACATGTGCATGCAAATGCGAGGTGTTCAAAAACAAAATTCGGTCACTACGTCAAGCGCATTTACAGGATTATTTTTGAGGAATGAAGCAACAAGAAAAGAATTTATTAATTTAGTACAAGCTAAATTACATTAAATTATGAGTGAAATATTAGATCATCAAGGTAGTTACGCAAAGGCAGCTACACTCGAATTTTTTAGAAATGTATACAGTTACATGTTCGCGGCTTTGGGCATTTCAGGCCTTGTAGCCTATCTTTTTGGAATAGGAGAGTACAGTAACTTTCTTTATGAGGTTGATTATGCAACCATGACGAAAGCACCATCTGGTTTTTTCTACGTTATTGCTTTTGCTCCTTTGATTATAGGCATTGTTATTCAATCCGCTTTTCAGAGATTGTCTCTAGGTGTTTTATTATTCCTCTTTGTGTTGTATAGTTTCACAATGGGGCTCTCCTTAAGCAGTATCTTTTTGGTTTACAACATGGGTGCAATTGCTATGACATTCTTTGTTTCTGCAGGTGCCTTTGGTGGAATGGCAATCTTAGGTTACACAACCAAAACAGACTTGACGCGATTCGGTAGTTTGTTGTATATGGTTTTGATTGGAATCGTTATCGCTTCTGTTGTGAATCTGTTTATCCAATCCAGTGGTTTCGATTTTCTTATTTCGGTATTGGGTGTATTTGTATTCACTGGTTTAACAGCTTACAGTATGCAGCAATTAAAAGAATTGGCTCAAGATACAAGCATAAATACTAACGATCGAAACAAACTTGCCTTAATCGGAGGTTTACAACTTTACATTCTATTTGTGAATTTGTTTCTATCTTTACTTCGAATTTTAGGTTCAAGAGAATAATTAGTAGTACAGAAATAAACTAAAGGAATCATGTCTGATAATTTTTTTGATAACTCAACAGCTGCAGTAGGAACTATATTTACTATTATAGCCCTTGCTATTATTGGATCAATTTTGATTTGGGGTTAAAACTACAATCCAACTCAGTTTTGATTAATAAAATTGAAAGTTTTTAATTTTCATTGAAACTTTACAAAGAGACCGAAAGGTCTCTTTTGCTTTATATGAGCATCTTTCTTATCTTTAAAGAGAATACGAAATTATGCCGTTTAATTCCATCTTCGCCTGGATCATCAAAAAGAGAATTCATCAAATAGATCTCTTTAGAAAATATCCCTTAGAAGTTCAGCAAGAATTGCTGGAGCGGATGATTGACTTGTCAAAAGATACAGAGTGGGGCAGAAGATATAATTATTCGTCACTTAAGAACTACGACGATTTTAATAAGAATATCCCACTTCAGGAATATCATGATGTGGAGCCAATCATTCAACGTCTAATGGCGGGTGAGCAAAATCTTTTGTGGCCATCCGAAACCAAATGGTTCGCGAAATCTTCAGGTACAACGTCATCGAGAAGTAAATTGATTCCGGTAACTAAAGAGTCGCTTGAAGAATGTCATTACAAAGGTGGAAAGGATTTATTGGCTCTGTATTACCATAATTTTCCGAATCGCAAATTATACAAAGGGAAACATTTAATTGTAGGAGGTAGCGCTGAATTGAATCAATTGTCGGCGGATTCTTATTTTGGAGATTTGTCGGCTATAATTGTTAAGAATCTACCTTGGTGGGCTGAAATAAGAAGGACGCCAGCTAAAGAAATTGCGCTGATGTCGGAATGGGAAGAGAAGATTGAGAAAATGGCACAGAATACCATTCATGACGACGTTTATATTTTGGCCGGTGTGCCGAGTTGGACAATGTTGTTGGCAAATAGGGCTTTAGAAATTACAGGAAAAAGAAACTTAAAAGAAATTTGGCCCAATTTGGAATTGTTTATGCACGGAGGTGTGAGTTTTAAACCCTATAAAACGCATTTTGAAGAACTCATTCCGGACCGTAAAATGAATTATGTTGAAACCTATAATGCCTCAGAAGGTTTCTTTGGAATCCAAGATCTCCCAAACAGTGAGGAATTGTTATTGATGCTGGATTATGGGATATTTTATGAGTTCATACCCATGAGTGAATACAAAGGGGTGAATTCTGAAAAAGTAGTGTCACTTGGTCAAGTAGAGATCGGTATCAACTACGCTTTGGTAATTTCGACAAATGGTGGGCTGTGGAGGTATATACTTGGCGATACGATTCAGTTTACGAACGTTTTTCCATTTCGATTCAAGATTACAGGTAGGACTAAGAGTTTTTTAAATACGTTTGGAGAAGAGGTAGTGGTAGATAATGCTGAACAAGCCATTGCTTTTGCGTGTAATAAAACCCTTTCACAAATTAGGGATTTTACAGTGGCTCCGATATACATGCATGGAAATGAAAGAGGGGCGCACGAATGGTTGATTGAGTTTGTGCATGAACCTACTGATTTTAATCGTTTTTGTCAGCTCCTCGATGAGAAGTTAAGAGAAATAAATTCCGATTATGATGCCAAACGGTATAAGAATATGATACTTGATAAACCGTTTATTCAAATGGCTCCTAAAGGTACATTTGACCTTTGGTTGAAATCAAAAAATAAGCTTGGGGGCCAAAACAAGGTTCCCAGACTTCTAAATGAAAGGACGGTAATTGATGAGGTAAAATTATTTTTAAAGCACTGA
>JBILIM010000041.1:0-8949 GCA_044349985.1 Crocinitomicaceae bacterium | reverse complement strand
GAACCGCAACAGTTTGTCTCGGCGTTGCAAATAGGCCTGCAAAGCAGTTTTCAAAAGGTTATCAGGATGAAATGTCGAAACTGATCGAATACGTATTAGAACGTATTTAGTCAATAGGTCTATACACTTTTAATTCACCTTCAGTTACTGAGGAAAAAACAAATTTTGAAGTGGTCAGTTTTCTTTTTCCATCTACATTTTGATGTGCCAAAACGATGTCGTCTTGCGTTGTTGTTTCATAAACAATTGCTGTATGATGAGGGAAATTCTGATAGTTTATAACTCCTTCTTCACTTAATTCCGTTTTTACATTTTCAAATTGAATGATATCACCCGGATATATGCATTCATTCTTCTCCAATAATCGTCCAAATTCATAAACATCAACTAGTGTAGCTTCTGCGAAGTCCAATGCACCTTTAGCAACATCCCAACATTCTCCTCTACCAATTTTTTTTCCCATATTCAACTCAATAAACTCCATTATTGAATTATTGATTGGAAGTGCTTCTTCACACTGTGAAAAAGTTATGGAAGCTTTAAAAAACATAAAAAACGCAAGTATATTTTTCATTTATTTTGGTTTAAAGCATTTAAAACACGTTTTATTTTTTCCCGATCTGCTTTCAAAATGGAGTCTGAAAAAAATGAGTCTTCGTCCATATCCATTTTAGATGTACCCGAAAAATGGATTGAATTCACATTGAGTATCTTTTTAATTTTAGCAATATTTCCTGCATTTACACCACCACCAGGCATTATTTCGATACTACCTTTCGCATAATCAATCATTTCTTTAAGGATTGGTAGTCCTTGGTCAACATTTCTTGCCATACCTGAGGAAAGCAGTCGATTTATTTTTAGATCCATCAGGATGTCTAAAGCTTTTTTCCAATCAATTACGTCATCGAAGGCTCTATGAAACGTCACTTCCATCCCGTTTGCCTTTTTTATGATTTCATTGAGAAAATCACGATCGATATTATTTCTATCATTAAGTACTCCTACCACAACACCCTTTGCTCCCATTTCACTACAATTCTTAACCTCACGCAGCATAATCTCCAACTCTTCCTTTTGATAATGAAATCCTCCAGGTCTAGGTCGAATTAAAACATGCGTTTCAATACCGTATGCAATGGCGTATTCAATCATTCCATAGGAAGGCGTAACACCACCATGTTCTAAATTTTGACACAATTCAATGCGATCGAAGTTAAATTCTTTTGCAAGATGAATAGCATCTATCGAGGCCGCACATAATTCTAATTTCATGGTGTGGTATTAACAATAATTTCGTCTAAAAAAGTCCAAGGAATGTTCCCTTCACCTGGGAATCCTTCGGGAATCATCGTTAAAGACTTTACAACTATTTTCAAAAATCTAACTTTACTTAAAAACTCTATGTTTATGTTGTCTTCGTTTTGGCTTGAGTTTTTTTCATTTATTCGTTTCCATTTCTTTTTCAGTGATTTTGCTCCGTAAAGTTGAATGGAATTTGGACTGTGAATCCAAGAACTGTGATCCGTTAAATAACCTAAATTCAACGAATTCACCTTTTTCACCTCCAATAAATCTAATTGAAGAATAATTTCCGATGTATCAAACCCTAGCCATTCATGCCCTTTCCAAGGTAAAGAACCACGAATTCCATCTACAAGTGTTAAAGCTCCATTACCGCTGTATCGGTCATTCGGCAAGGTAATTAAATCAATAGGTAAACCCAGTGCATTATGTGCTTGAAGTATAAAAACAGATGGGTTTTGATTGAATTCCGAAGTTAGATTAAACCTATAATTTACAACTTCACCATTCTTAGTTCTTTCGATGCATAAGGTATCGTTCGGACCGAGAATTTGTTCACTATTCGTAATTCCAAGATTCTGCTCTAAAGATTCAAATAAATCAAAATGATAATCAACTGTATTTGCTTTGAAATGGAGATCAATTCCATTATCAGCTCTATAGACCTCCATTTCGGGTAAAAAATAGGCTTTTGAATAATTGACATTGTATCTATCGAGAAAAGTCATTTGACTATTGATGAAAACTTCAACAAACTTGCTGAATTCAGGTTTGTCTTGACACCACAAGACTTGGGATAATGCCAAAGCTCTTGGAAAGGTCATGTATTCTAGTTTCGACATATCTGGAATGTACTCCGTCCATAAATTGGCCTGTGCTCCTAATATGAAAGACGCCTCATCTTCAGTAAGATTCTTTGGAATTGGATTAAATTCATACACTTTTTCTAGTGATGTAAATCCTCCAATTGCGAGTGGTTCATCCGCATTTTTACTTTGATAATGATCAAAATAGCAATGTGAGCCGGGACTCATAACCACATTATGTTGTTGTTTGGCGGCCTCTGTTCCGCCTTCGAAACCGCGCCACGACATAACTGCAGCATTCGGAGTTAATCCTCCTTCGAGAATTTCGTCCCAACCAATTATTTTTCGACCTTTAGCATACAAGTATTCATCAATTTCTCCAATAAAATAACTTTGTAATTCATGTTCGTCTTTGAGTCCGTTTTCTCGAATAACGGCCTGACATTTCTTACACTTTTTCCATCTTGTTTTTGGAGCCTCATCACCACCAATGTGAATATATTCAGAAGGAAATAAGGAAACAACTTCATCCAATATATCTTTTAAAAAATCAATTGAAGATTCATGCGCACAAAAAACATCATCAAACACGCCCCATAATCCTGGAACTCCCATTTGTTCACCAGTGCATGAAAACTCAGGATAAGCAGCTAAAGCTGCCCTACTGTGGCCAGGCATTTCAATTTCTGGAACTATTGTTATGTATCTTTTCGACGCATAATTTACAACATCTTTAATTTCTTCTTGTGTGTAATAACCTCCATATTTTTCAACTGAATATGTTCTGGGGATTGTTGTATAATGGTCATTTACGGTGCTGTCTCTCCAAGCACCTATACCTGTTAATTTGGGATATTTTTTAATTTCAATCCTCCAACCTTGGTCATCTGTTAAATGCCAATGAAACGTATTGTATTTATAAAACGACATAAGATCGATATATCGTTTAACTTCATCAACTGTAAAAAAGTGTCTGCTGACATCAAGGTGCAATCCTCTCCATTGAAACTTGGGATAATCCTGAAGAAAACACTTTTCGATATAGTATTCACCTTTTGAACCCTTAAGCATTTGAATTAATGAGGTTACCGCATAGAAACAACTTCTGTCGGAACTGTAATTGATTGTTATTTTATCGGCTACATTGATAGAATAGAAATCCTCAGGTGTATTGAACATTTTCTTGAAAGTCACATTGTTATCTGAGGCAGAAAGGACTACGCGTAATTGAAAATCATTGGTAAGTCTATCAATAAGTACTTCCTTCACATTTTCTGGAAGCAACTCTGGATTTATGCCAAGTGAAGTTCCAATAACATAATTACCTTCCACCGCTTGATACGTAACTGGCGCAGGTAGCACTGGGCATTGGGCGTGCACCAAATTAAAGCTTTCAAGAATGGTTATTACAAGAAAAATGCCGTACCGAAGAATTTGGTTTACCTCTTTCATGTATTACATATTGCGACGGTATTGCCCGCCTACTTCAAATAATGCTGAAGTAATTTGGCCTAATGAAGCAAATTTACATGTTTCCATAAGCTGTTCAAACATGTTTCTGTTTTGAATAGCCGCTTCTTGCACGTTTTTAATTCCTTCACTCGTTTTGTCGATATTCGCTTTTTGAAGATTTTCGAGCATATTTATTTGATATTGCTTTTCTTCTTCAGTTGCACGGATAACTTCTTTTGGTAGGACTGTTGGCGAGCCCTTACTGCTTAGAAATGTATTAACTCCAATTATTGGAAATTCACCCGTATGTTTCAAGGTTTCGTAATAAAGGGATTCTTCTTGAATTTTAGAACGTTGATACATTGTTTCCATCGCTCCAAGTACCCCACCTCTTTCCGTTATTCTATCAAATTCCAACAATACAGCCTCTTCGACAAGGTCTGTTAATTCCTCTATAATGAAAGAACCCTGTAATGGATTTTCATTTTTTGCTAGTCCCAACTCTCTGTTAATGATTAACTGAATTGCCATAGCGCGTCTTACGGACTCTTCTGTTGGTGTTGTGATCGCTTCATCATATGCATTGGTATGCAAAGAATTACAGTTATCATAAATGGCATAAAGCGCTTGCAAGGTAGTTCTGATGTCATTAAAATCAATTTCTTGAGCATGAAGTGATCTTCCAGAAGTTTGAATATGGTATTTTAACATTTGCGCTCGTGGATTTGCTCCATATTTTTTAGCCAATGCTTTTGCCCAAATTCTTCTTGCAACGCGACCAATTACAGCATATTCCGGATCAATACCATTCGAGAAAAAGAACGATAAATTCGGCCCAAAATCATTAATATCCATTCCTCTACTCAGGTAATATTCCACATAGGTAAAACCATTCGCGAGGGTAAATGCCAACTGTGTTATAGGATTCGCTCCAGCTTCGGCAATGTGATATCCGGAAATTGATACGGAATAAAAATTACGAACGCCTTTTTGAATGAAATACTCCTGAACATCTCCCATGAGACGCAAAGCAAATTCAGTTGAAAAAATACACGTGTTTTGTGCTTGATCCTCTTTTAATATATCAGCCTGAACCGTTCCCCTAACTTGTTTCAGTGTATCGGCCTTTATTTGATTGTAAATTTCAGATGGCAAAACCTGATCACCAGTAACTCCGAGTAACATGAGTCCTAAACCATCATTACCTTCAGGTAAATCTCCCTGATATTTTGGTCGATCAATACCTTTATTTTTAAAGATCACTTCAATTTTCGTTTCTACTTCAAATTCAAGACCATTAGCTTTGATGTATTTTTCACAATTTTGATCAATAGCAGCATTCATAAAAAAGCCCAACAACATTGGCGCTGGACCATTTATTGTCATAGATACAGAGGTTAATGGATGCGACAAATCGAAACCGGAATACAATTTTTTGGCGTCATCCAAGCAACAAATAGAAACTCCAGAATTTCCTATTTTCCCGTAAATATCAGGTCGAAGATCCGGATCGTTTCCATAAAGTGTTACCGAATCAAAAGCTGTAGATAACCGTTTCGCGGGCATACCGAGTGAAACGTAATGAAAACGTTTGTTTGTACGTTCAGGACCTCCTTCACCAGCGAACATTCTCGTTGGATCCTCCCCTTCACGTTTGAATGGGAATAATCCGGATGTATATGGAAATTCTCCGGGAACATTTTCTTGCAATGACCATCTCAAAATGTCACCCCAAGCCGTATACTTTGGCAATGCCACTTTTGGAATCTGAAGATGAGAAAGTGATTCAGTGTGCGTATCGAGCTCCAAAACTTTATCACGAACTTTGAATTCGAATTTGGATTTTTGATACAAACCTTTTTTCTCATCCCAATTTTGTATTATTTCCCAATTCTTTGGGTCAAAATTAAGTTTTGTTGTATGAAAAGTTTCTTGCAAGCCTTTTATGATTCGATCTTTATCCTCCAATGTTGAATCTTGCAAAACTTCAATAGATGTATGAATTCCATATAATTTATCTGCAACCCGAACTTGATCGTTCACCCATTTATCAAAGGACCTGTTATTTTCAGAAATTTCGGAGAGGTATCTCGTTCGTTCTGGTGGAATCACAAAGATCTTTTCGGACATTTCACGAGTAATTTCAAAAGTAGAATTTAACGGCGCATTCGTCTTTTGACAAACCACGTCCATTAATACCTTATACAAGGAATTCATACCTGGATCGTTAAATTGCGAAGCGATGGTTCCATAAACAGGCATTGCATCCACATCTTCATCCCAACGGTTATGATTTCTTTGGTATTGCTTTCGAACATCTCTCAATGCATCAAGAGCGCCTCTTTTGTCAAATTTGTTCAAAGCGATGACATCTGCAAAATCGAGCATGTCAATTTTTTCCAATTGGGTTGCAGCGCCGTATTCTGGAGTCATTACATAAAGTGAAACGTCGGAATGATCGAGAATTTCAGTGTCCGATTGCCCAATACCAGAGGTTTCTAGAATTATTAAATCGTAAGCCGCAGCTTTTAGAATTGAAATGGCATCGGCTACATGTTTTGACAATGCAAGATTGGATTGTCTAGTCGCTAATGAACGCATGTATACGCGATCATTTTTAATGGAATTCATGCGGATCCTGTCACCTAAAAGAGCTCCTCCTGTTTTCCTTTTTGATGGATCGACTGAAACAACCGCAATTTTTTTAGAATCGAAATCAATTAAAAACCTTCTCACCAATTCATCGACCAAGGAAGATTTTCCTGCACCACCTGTGCCGGTAATTCCAAGAACAGGAACTTGGGTATTTTGAGCAATTGACTTTATCGAATCAAGCATTGATGCAGCTTCTTCGCCAAAATTTTCTGCTGCAGAAATGAGTCGTGCAATGGTAGGTACGTATTTTTCCTTTAATTTAACCTCGTCTAAGGTTGCATCCTTACCAACGGGAAAATCGCATCTTTGTACCAAATCATTAATCATACCTTGAAGTCCCATTGCTCTACCATGGTCGGGATGATAAATTCTTTCAATACCGTATTTTTCAAGTTCTTCAATCTCGGAAGGCAAAATGGTTCCTCCACCTCCACCGAAAATTTTGATGTGCGGTGCGCCTTTTTGTTGGAGCAAATCAAACATGTATTTAAAATATTCCATGTGCCCCCCCTGGTATGATGTCATTGCAATTGCCTGAGCATCTTCTTGAATGGCACAATTTACAACCTCTTCAACCGAGCGATCATGTCCAAGATGAATCACTTCACATCCAGTTGCCTGAATAATTCTCCTCATAATGTTGATAGCTGCATCATGACCATCAAACAGCGACGCTGCTGTTACAATTCGAATTTTATTAATGGGTTTATAGGGTTCTACTTTTTCCATATATAAAGGTTATTTCTTACGCGTTCTAAAATTACAAAATTGACTAGGAATACAGTTCTCTTTTTCGCTTTATGTAAGCAGAAACTGCTCAAGTTGAAGATAATTTATGAAGTATGCGTGAATATACGTAAGGCACGTAATGGTTAAACTCTATACTTTCAATACGGATGAATAAAAACTCGTATTCTACAGCGAAAGATGCTCAACTTTGATACAACCCATTAAAAGACAACAAAATGAAAACACAATTTAACAGAACATTCGAAGCAAGTTTCACTACCGAGCAGCATATAGATAAAATCATTGCAACAATTTCAGGGAAATTAATCGCGCTTGAAGCAGATTCAATATGGGAAGCTGTAAATGAATGGTTAGAAAATTACATTAAAACCCCTAGTGATCACATGGAATTTAATATTGAATTGGATTACATCAATACAAGAAACATTGTTGAATTATTTAAAACACTTAAGCGAATTGAAAAAAGTGAACTTCAGCATTCTTCAATTTGCATCAATTGGCTGTGTGAAACAGGAGATTATGATATGGCCGATTTGGGCTATGACATGAACGTTCTTTGCGGCTTACCATTTAAAATAAAATATGTTGAGCCAGTGAGAAAATCAGCTTAAATTAAAAGCGAAGGAGCAGTTTCAAATTAAATCTTCTTTGAGTAAGATAATTAGGAATCGAATAGTATTTCCCTTCAACATCTTGGATCCACTGTTTCGAAAGCACATTATTGATTCCAAGCAAATTAAATACCTCAAACGAAAGTAAAGCTTCAGTGAAATTTTCAGTTATAAAATTTACTTTTGCTCTCTTTTCGTACAGAAAATCATAGGACAACCCAACATCAACTCTAAAATAAGACTTCATTCTTAAGGTATCTTTATAGCGATTAAAGTCCGGTGGACCATAAGGAAGCGGTGCGCCGTATTGAATTCCCATTTGCACGCTAAAACTTTCGAATCCGGGCATCCTGTCTTGAATCAATGCTCCAAAATTCATCCATTGATCTGTTGGACGAGGAATATACCCCGGATAAATCGTTGCACTATCTACAACCACTTGATCATCACTGTATCCAAAAATAATCCTCTCACCTGCAGCATTGTAATATTCTTTGTAGAAGTCGTTCAAGATATTTTCCTTAGTAGACATTAGCCCAATCTTAAAAAAGGATTCAATACCTTGCACAAATTCACCGTGCAGGTTCATGTCGAAGCCATAAGCATATGCGATGGCATTATTTTCCGCATAATATCTTGTGCGTACATTATCTATCTCATAAGGATTTACATCCCAAAGGTATTTGTAGTAAAGCTCTGCTGCAAATTTAAATGGCGTATCCCGTCCGAGCATATTAAAAAGAAAATCTGTTCCCAGCACGGCATGATAGGATTTTTGTGACTTAACGTTAAGATTCAAATTGCCATCAAAAGTCCTAAATTCTCTGTAAAACGGTGGCTGGTAATAGAAACCTGTTGCCAAACGAAAACTCCAATCTCTTCTTTTAATTATACCATTTGAAACCATGTAGGACCTTGGATAATAGGTCAAGGCCATTCTTGGCGTGAAGAACAATTCCTTATTCACTTCGGTATAACTGGCTCTGCAACCCATTGTGAGCGCCCATTTAGAGGCGGATTCACTAATGGTATCTTGATAATTAATAAATTCTTTCTGTTTGCCGTTTTTTATTTTTTCATCAATTGATACCAAATATTCTCTTTTAGACTTTGACCAAAGCGAATTAAGTTGAAGAAAACCTGTTAATCGGTTGTTTTGAAGATTTAATTTTCCTTTTGTGGTTTCAAACAATTTAATTTCATTGTCATTTCCTTGCGGAACACTATATCCTGCGGAATCGACCATTTTCCATTCGCTCAGTACGTCATAGAAATCATCAAATTGATAATTTACGCCCCAATTGACGGTTGAGGAGAAAAACTCTGTTCTTTCTTTATCATTAAAACCAGTCCTAAACTGATGGTTCCCT
>JBILIM010000035.1:0-9464 GCA_044349985.1 Crocinitomicaceae bacterium | reverse complement strand
AATCAATTATGCCTACCAATTTCAATATGTGTTTGGCATTTTTACTCGAAGAACCAACAGCCAGCTTTAATCCTTTTCTTTTTGCTTCGTTCAGCAAATCAGAAACACCTTTAAGTAAATTTTCTTTGGACAGATCTTGGATGGAGTCCAGATAAAAATTATTTTTCTGAATCAAAAGTTCGTTGAATTTGGTTTCATCAAGCGTCATTGCTCCCAATTCAAGAATTTTTTTCAGAGAATCGATTCTACTTACACCTTTTAAGGCTTCATTATCCGTTTCCGTAAAAGGAATACCCAAAGCATTAGCGGTCTGTTGCCATGCAATGAAATGGTTATGTTCGGTAGACACCAAGACACCATCAAGGTCGAATAGTAAACCTTTAATTTTCATTTTTGACAAATAAGGTAATTATTCCGGCAATGAGCATCATGATTCCTCCTAAGATCAATGCATATATTGCATTGTTATGAAATAAATGTTTAACAATTGGACCTGAAAATAAAGCGCTAACAATTTGAGGCAGAGTAATAAAGAAGTTGAAAATACCCATGAAAATCCCCATTCGTTCGGCTGGAATTACTCCGGACAACATTGCATATGGCATAGCCAGTATACTTGCCCAGGCTATACCTATGAGGATCATTGGAATTATCATCATGTATTTGTCAGGCATAAAATAGGTCATAATTAAACCTATACCTCCCATAGATAGTGCAATAAAATGGGTTTTGGATTTTCCAATTTTGTTTGCCAGCCATGGCATCAATAGCGCAAAAATTGCTGAAACACCGTTGTAAATACCGAATAAAATACCTATCCAGTCTCCAAGGTCTTCACTTTGCTTAAGTTGTGCTTTTATTAAACCTGCATTTGCAGCGATTTCACCCGTGTTTTTTAATTCTTCAATAGGAGGGAGTCCGTAGGTGTGTTCCCTTAGTGCGGTGGTCGTATACACCCACATACAAAAAAGTCCAAACCACGAGAAAAACTGCACCGCACCGAGTTTCCACATGGTTTTTGGTATGGTGAATTTTTCTTTTGATTTTTCTTCATTGATAATGCCCATTTGAATCCGCTCCTCAGGAGAATATTCTTTGGTTTTGATAATCGTCCAGATGATGGCTATCATAAATACGGCGGCACCAAAATAAAAGGAATATACTACATTTGGCTGCACTTTTACACCTTCCAAATCATTGGGTACCCCAAACCAATTGTTCAATATCCAAGGAAGAAAAGAACCGACTACAGCACCAATCCCAATTAGGGCAGTTTGAATCGAAAAACCAAGTGTGCTTTGGTGTTCAGGTAGATTGTCTGCAACCAACGCACGAAAAGGTTCCATCGATACATTAAAGGAAGCGTCCATTAACATAAGAAAACCAGCACCTACCAATAGGGCAGGAAAAACCGAAGTAAACTGATCTGCATTTGGCAGCAATACCAATGCAATACAAGCCAAAATTGCTCCCGCAAGGAAAAATGGGCGCCTTCTACCAAGTCTTTTGGACCACGTACGATCACTCCAATAACCAATCAAGGGTTGAACGATCATTCCTGTCAATGGAGCAACAAGCCAAAACCAAGATAAGCTTTCCACTTCTGCACCATAATCGGTAAGAATTCTACTTGCATTCCCATTTTGTAATGCAAATCCCATTTGAATTCCAAGAAATCCGAAACTCATATTCCAGATTTGCCAAAAGGATAATGAAGGCTTTACTTGTTTCGTCGCGCTCATGGTTTATTAATTAGCAGTAATGTGATACACTTTGTAGGACCAAGGTGCTATTGACCCACTCAACTTGGTTTTAAGGTTGAGCGATTCTTTGGTAAATAACTCAGAATAATTCCCTTTTATGGACTTGTTCTTTATTTTAAACGTTCTTTCCTCAGAAGATAAATTAATAATTACCAATACTTTATCGCCATTCTTTTCTCTGACATAAGCCAAAACGTTTTGCTCATTTTTTGGGGAAATGATATTCGGAAAACCGCCATATTCACCATTCCATAAAGCTTGATTTCTGTGGTGTAAATCATTTAAAGTGGTGTAATAATCCACCAAATCCATTTTGTCCCAAACGATACTATCTTTTTCGAAGAATTGAAGTCTGCGATCCAAACTTGTTTCTTGGCCATTGTATATCAAGGGCATACCCATAATTGTTGACGATAAAACAGCCATGGCCAATCGAGCTTTACCGAGACGCTCCATTTCAGTGCCATTCCATGAATTTTCATCGTGATTCGACGTGAAATTCATTCGGTACGCATTTGCAGGGTAGCTCTTTTCCCTTTCGAAGTAAGCAACGACGGATTGCACATTTTCTGTTTTTTGAGCAATCTTGTTCATAATGTGATGAAATTCCCATGCGTAAGTCATTTGGAATGCTTGATGTTGATCTACACCTTCAGATTCGGCCAAGAAAAAAATTGGTTTAATATCATCCAATTGCGCTTTTGCTTCTAACCAGAAATCCATAGGTACCCAACCCGCAACATCACATCTAAATCCATCTATATCTGCATTTTTTAGCCAAAATCTCATGGATTCAATCATTTCTTTGCGCATCTCTAAATTATCGTAATTTAAATCTGCAACATCCCACCAATCGGTACCTAAAGTAGGCTGTAAATTACCCGTTGAATCTAATGTATACCAATCTTTATGTCCCTGATCAACCCAAACATTATCTGGAGAAGTATGGTTGGCTACCCAATCTATAATGATTCTCATGTCCAATTCGTGAACTTTGGCAACAAGATTTTTGAAGTCTTCGAATTTCCCAAATTCAGGGTTTACATCTGTATAATCTTTTACGGCATAATAACTTCCAAGTGTGCCTTTTCTATTTTTTTCGCCAATTGGGTGAATAGGCATTAGCCAAATAATGTCAACACCCATTTCCTTTAATCTTGGTAAATGTTCTTCGAACGCTCTAAATGTGCCTTCATTGGTAAATTGACGAATATTAACCTCGTATATGGTCGCATTTTTAGACCATTCGGGTGCGAATTGAGAAGCGCTTGGCGTTTGTCCTAGGGTCGAAAAAATAACGAAGAGGAACAGGATTAAAGGGAATATTCTCATTTTACTTTATTTAGTTTCTAGTTTATTGATGTAACGTTCGTGATATTGTACCAAACCATCAACAGGTTTTTGTACAATATTTCCAAGTTTGATATGGTAATGATTACAAGCCAGCTCTAGTTCATTTTGGAAAATTCTTGAAATGGAACCGACAAAATGCACGGGGTAATCTTTATAATTGTCAAAACAACAAACATGTATCTGAAGGAATTGTTTGAAGCCATTCAAAACAAGTTCTTTCACATAATTTGTGTCAGAAAATTTTTGAATGAAAGGTACAAATGAAGCTAAGTATACATTGGCATTTGGTTCCTTGTATACGTGATTTACGATACTATCCTTATTTAAACCCGTTTCATTCCGAAATGCCGCAGCCATCTCTTCAGGAAGACGGTGATAAAGATAATCTGCTAATAGTCTTTTCCCCATGTAGGTGCCGCTTCCTTCGTCGCCTAGAATATATCCCAATGCTGGAACCTTCTCTGAAACCCTTTCACCATCAAAAAAACAGGAGTTAGATCCGGTGCCAATAATGCACGAAATTGCTGGTTCTCCGCTGTAAGTGGCATAAGCGCAGGCATTTAAGTCATGGTCTACAGCTACCGATGCACGCGAATAAACACGTTGAATACCACTTTTGATTATGGCATTTAGATGGTCGGCTGAGCAACCTGCGCCGTAAAAATAGACTTCAGAAACAGCATCTTTAAGTGCATACAGTTCCGAGTTGTTTCTAATGGCTTGTTCTACATCGTCCTCGTTGTGAAAGTAAGGATTTAAACCAATGGTTGAAAAATATGTTCTTTCCCCTTCATTCAAAAGAACCCAATCGCTTTTAGTAGAGCCACTTTCAATAATTAAAATCATAGTTGATTAAGTCAAAATATTAGCTATGTGTCAATTTTACACTTTGCGAATATATTAAATTCTTTTTTACCTTTGAATATGCAATCAAAAAATCGACACGAGCTTAATCCTCGGGTTTCCACAGACTGCGTCATCTTTGGGTTTGACCTCAACCAATTAAAGGTGTTGTTAATTGAAAGGGAGGCTGTTAATGGAGTGGAGCAGTGTATGGCATTGCCAGGGGATCTCATTTTCGAGGAGGAAAACTTGGATATGGCCGCTTCAAGAGTACTTCTTGAGCTTACAGGTTTGAAAGAAATATATTTAGAGCAAGTAGGCGCTTTTGGTAATATAGATCGTTTGAATAAACCGCAAGATCAATTATGGTTGAAAGCTGTGCGTCAAAATCCGGAGGAAAGGGTAATTACCGTAGCCTATTATTCACTTGTGAATATGAACATGTACACGCCTCAACCTTCATCGTTCGCGAAGTCGGCTTCTTGGATACCACTTGAGGAAGTTAAAGAATTGGCTTTCGATCACATGAATATACTGAATGCTGCTTTTGCAAAGTTGCAAGAGAAAATTCGTATTCAACCTATTGGATTCAATCTCCTTCCTGATAAGTTTACACTCACCCAATTGCATAAATTGTATGAGGTAATTCTTGGAAGAGATTTAGATAAACGGAATTTCCGAAGAAAAATGTTGAAATTAGATATTGTAGAAAGTTTACGAGAAAGACAAGAAGGTGTGCCACACAAACCCTCTCAATATTTCAAATTTAATGAAGAAAAATACTACGATTTGATTCGAAATGGCTTTGACAATTTCGGGTTTTAAATCCATCCCTTTGGCTTAACTATTTTTTAATTTTCTACTTAGTGTATTTTTGACATAAAGTATTATCTTTGGCAAAAAACCATAGCAAACTATGAGTCAATCTTTAAAAAATGCCATGATAATTAAACCCTTCAATGCCGTTGTTTATGGTGGTGATGGAGATTTGGCGTTTCGAAAAATCTAACCGGCTTTATTTCACCGATTTGTAGATCAACAGTTGCCTTCAGAATTTAAGATTTTTGCGATTACCAGATCGGATAAGAAACATGGTGTATTCTTTCAGGAATTAAGAAACTTCATTGAACATTCTGCATCGTATGATTATGACCGCACGCTAATCGATGTGTTTTTTAAAAAGATGCGAATAATTGTTGTTGCAAATCATACTGAAGCGGATTACCAAGATCTCAAATCAGCAATAGAAGAGCAGCCTAATTATCAAAGTGTATTTTACCTTTCAACGCCTTCAGATGCATTTGGTCCCATTTGCGATTGCTTAAAGCGTTGTGGATTGGTAAACGCAAAAAGCAAGGTTGTTTTAGAGAAGCCTTTAGGAAATAGCTTAGCTTCTTCAAAAGAAATCCATCAAAAAATAATTAAAAGTTTCTCTGAAAACCAGATATACAGAATCGACCATTATTTAGGTAAGGAAACCGTTCAAAATCTAATGGTGTTGCGATTCGCGAATCATCTGTTTGAATATTCTTGGAACGCTGAACATATTGAAAGCGTTCAAATTACTGTAGCTGAAAGTTTAGGAGTTGAAAAGCGCGGCGATTATTACGATCATAGCGGGGCATTGTTGGATATGGTGCAAAACCATTTGTTGCAACTTTTATGTTTGATTGCAATGGAACCTCCTGCAAAATTAGAAGCAGATTTTGTTCGTAATGAAAAACTAAAAGTATTGAACTCCTTAAGACTTTTCGATAAGGATTCTGTTGCAAAGGAAACTGTCCGAGGTCAGTATTCCCGTGGTGCACTCAATGGCGTTCAATTGAATTCCTATCTGGAGGATATCGAAAAATATGCATCGAATACGGAGACTTTTGTTGCTATTAAAGCACACATCGACAATTGGAGGTGGAAGAATACGCCATTTTATTTGCAAACGGGAAAAAGGATGTCGGCCAGGTATTCTGAGATTGTGATAAATTTCAGATCGGTAAAACACAACGTATTCCCTTTGCAAGGTGAAATACCTGGTAATCAATTGATTATTCGTTTACAGCCCGAGGAACGCATCGAATTGGTGCAAATGACCAAGTTACCTGGTCCGGGAGGTTATCGCTACAAACCCATTTCATTAAAATTGGATTATGTAGATTCTTTCACGGAGCGATTCCCAGAAGCTTACGAACGTTTAATCGTAGATGTTTTGAGAGGGAATCAAACACTATTCATGCGTCAGGACGAATTGGAGGCAGCATGGATATGGATAGAATCTATTGTTAAAAGTTGGGAAGAAGCGAAATTTAAAAATGTCCTTTATGAGGCGGGATCGCATGGTCCCGGGGATTATATCATGGAAAAAAATCAAAAGTGGTTAAGACATACAGAAGATGATTTTAAAGCGATTCAATAATAAGTCGGATTTGGAAAAGGATATGGTGACTCGAATTCACCTCATTCTTAAAAGTGCCATTCAAAAATATGGTGATGCACGAATGTTGCTATCGGGTGGATCTACACCGCAATTTGTTTACACGGAATTATCCAAATTACCATTGGATTGGACAAAGGTGTCAGTTGGATTGGTTGATGAACGTTTTGTTCCTAAGGAAAGTGAATTTAGCAATGCGAAAATGATTGAAGATTGTTTTGCTCACGCCGAAAATTTTAAGCTTATCCCAATGGTTTACAATTCCGATGATGGTGCACAAAACCTTTCTGAGGTGCGCTCGTCGTATTCGAAATTTATCGAGCGAATCGATTATTGTCTTTTGGGAATGGGGGAGGACGGTCATACAGCGTCATTGTTTCCAGGGGATCATGCTTCAGAAATAAGTTTAAAAAATGATGAGGTAACAATTATTGGCACATTGGCGCCTACCATGCCTAAGGAAAGGATTACATGTAGCAAAGAAATGCTCGTAAAATCTCAGTATATTGATTTGTTAATTACCGGAGAAAAGAAATTAAACATTTTGAAAGGTGCAAAAATGAATCATTTGCCAATAGCCACTTTTACTGAAGAAACAAAGAAATGTGTCACCTATTTTTCTGAATCTTAGCCATGAACACTAAAATAGTAGAAGTTACGAATCGCATCGTTGAACGCAGCCAATCTTCAAGAGAAGTTTATTTGTCGACAATGAAAAATCAGTTCAACCAAGAATTGAAAAGACAAAATTTGCATTGTGGAAATCTAGCGCACGCCTTTGCAGGATGTTCAAGTAATGACAAAGCTGCTTTGGCAGAAAACAGTCTTCCCAATATTGGAATTGTTACGGCATACAATGATATGCTTTCTGCCCATAAAGTTTATGAATCGTACCCTCAAATGCTCAGGGAATTCGCCAGTAAACACAATGCAGTTGCTCAGGTAGCCGGTGGTGTTCCGGCAATGTGTGATGGTGTGACACAAGGCCAGATTGGAATGGAACTCTCCCTCTTCAGTAGAGACGTTATCGCACTTTCCTCTGCTGTAGCTTTGTCTCACAATATGTTTGATGGTGTTTTGAATCTTGGAATTTGTGATAAAATCGTTCCGGGTCTGCTAATTGGATCTTTAAAGTTCGGATTTTTGCCAACGGTCTTCGTTCCTGGTGGACCAATGCCAACAGGCATCAGTAATGAAGAAAAGGCTCGAATTCGACAGGAATATGCTGAAGGAAAGATTGATAGAGCGGCCTTATTAAAAGGTGAATCGGATTCCTATCATTCTCCGGGAACCTGCACGTTCTACGGAACAGCGAATAGCAATCAAATGCTAATGGAATTTATGGGTTTGCAATTGCCAGGTTCAAGTTTCGTAAACCCGGATACACAGTTGCGATCCCTTTTAAATGAAGAAGCAGTAAAAACAGTACTCGAGTTGAGTCGAAAAAAAGAATTTGATGCAACAATTGCGGGAATTGTAGACGAAAAAGTTATTGTCAATGGTATCATTGGTTTGTTGGCAACAGGAGGATCAACAAATCATACCATTCACCTCATTGCAATAGCAAAAGCGGCAGGAATACTAATTAATTGGGATGATTTCTCTGATTTGTCCTCCGAAATTCCATTGCTCGCTCGTGTTTACCCTAATGGAGCTGCAGATGTGAATCATTTTCATGCAGCAGGAGGTATTGGATTTGTAATGAAAACGCTATTGAATAATGGATTGTTGCATGAAGATGTAAATACCATTTTAGGTCGTGGACTAGAGCACTTTATCAAAGAGCCTAAAATTAATGACAATCAATTGGTTTGGGACAACGGAATTTCAGTATCATTGAATGAAAACATTGTCAGGCCTGTAGAAAATCCGTTTAGTGCAGAAGGTGGAATAAAAATTTTAAAGGGCAATGTGGGAAGGGCAGTAGTAAAAGTATCTGCTGTTCCCGAAGATCAACGTATAATCGAAGCTCCTGCAGTTGTTTTTGACGAACAACTGGATTTCATAGATGCGTTTAAAAGAGGTGAGTTGGAACGTGATTTTGTTGCAGTTATTCCTTTTCAGGGTCCTAAACAAAATGGAATGCCTGAATTGCACCAATTGACACCAACCTTGACCATACTTCAAAAGAGAGGTTTCAAAGTTGCGATTGTCACGGATGGAAGAATGTCTGGAGCTTCTGGAAAAGTGCTCTCAGCAATACATGTTGTTCCTGAGGCAAAAGATGGTGGTCCCATTGCTAAAATCAAAACAGGTGATAGGATTCGTGTGGATGGCGTTTCTGGCGCAATACAATGTCTAGAAAAAGGGTTTGAAGCGCGTGTAGCGTCGCTTAAACCTGCAAGTTCTGAGACAGGTATGGGACGTGAATTGTTTATAAATATGAGACAAATCGTAAGCTCGAGTGAAGAAGGAGCTAGCTTTATTATATGAAAATGGTACCACAAAATGGAATAAAAACGTTGCTTGCAACGCATCAGATTATACCTGTTGTAACGATACAACACGAATCTGAAATTACAGGAGTTCTCGATAAATTAAAAACACATAGCATAAACATTATAGAGGTTACGCTTCGTACTCCATATGCGTTAACAGCAATCGAATACTTGAAAAATAATGCTCCTGATTTGGTCGTTGGAGCCGGTACTGTTATTCATACCAATCAAATTGAGGCATTGAAAGCATTACATGTAGACTTTATTGTTTCTCCTGGGGGTAGCGAGCGGCTGTTTGATCATTTTGAGCAATCGGGAATTCCATTCCTTCCGGGTGCAAGTACGCCGAGCGAAATTATTAGGTGTACCGAAAGAGGGTATGATTTATTGAAATTTTTCCCTGCTGATTTATTTGGTGGAATCAACGCCTTAAAAACATATTCGCAAGTTTTTAGTGGAATAAATTTCTGCCCGACAGGAGGAATCACTAAAGAAACTTATCGAGATTATCTGGAGTTACCAAACGTTCAAAGCGTTGGAGGCTCGTGGATGATGAAGTAAGATCAACAAAAAAAAGCGCGGAATCCGCGCTTTTTTCATATCTATAAATAGTTCTAATAACCTGGATTCTGAATCAAA
>JBILIM010000385.1:0-2500 GCA_044349985.1 Crocinitomicaceae bacterium | reverse complement strand
CTAATAGATCTCTAAACGTACTGTTTTTAATTTCAAATCCAACTTCTTTAATTTTCGTTTCGAAATCGTTTACAATTTCCTGTGCTCTTTTTTCTGGATTACTGCATGACGTTAAAATTAATAAGACCGCAGTCGTTAATAAAAAACCAATTTTTTTCATTTTACTTTACATAAAACTTAATCTTACTCTTTTGGATTTTCGGTCTCTCCCGTTTTTTTAATTGGTAGCTGCTCCAATTAACTTGACGTTTAGCAATTCAATTACGGTTATGATAAATCTATTGCCTATTTTCACGTCAATCGTATATGCTTAATTTACCAAACTGTTGGTGAGCTTACACTTGATGCGCAAAACTACTTGTTAAAGAAGCTTCAACGTATTGCATCTTTTTGCATCTTCTTTTTTGAAATTCCTATTTTTAAATTTCAGCTTAATTTGTATTATGAAGCGTGAATTGGATTACAATTATCTGAGTCTACTAAAAAGAAGACTTGAGGACAAAACGGGTATCCGCGTATTTGAGTTTAACGATTGTAATCGATTATCTATTGCTCTTGCACAAGAAAAAATTAATATTTCAGCTCATACCTTAGCGCGTTTTTACGATATTTTAAAAAGGGAACACAAGCCTTACCGAAGTACATTGAATCTCATGGCTAATTTTGTCGGATTTCGTTCTTTTGAAGATTTTTGTCAGAATGAAAATGAAGCCACAAAGAACAGATTGAACAGAAAATTCTCGTTTTCTACAGGTGATTTTTCGTTTAGTGCACTTGAAATTGCAATTGCTCAATCGGATTGGAAACATGTTTGTCAGGTATTGGATACCTATGAAATTGATAAAAGAAAGCAAGCTTTGACTGACTTTTTAGGTAATGAAGTAAGGCATCATAAAGACAGATTTAATTTTTTAAAAGCGTTAATGAAAATCGAAAATGGCAGGCACCTGTTTTACGAAAGTTTTGTTGACGAAGACGATCCGGGAGGTTATTATTCAATGGCGCTCGAGAATTTGTATAAGAAAGCTAAAAAAGATACAGGTAGCCGCTTTTTTGTTGAATCCTACTTGACTTCCAAAAAAATATACAATAGTACCCAAGTTTCGAGTGAAAGAAAAATAATGTTATCCGAAATCCAATTAAATCCTGAGGATTTTCACTTTCATCAACTTTCCCGATGGTTTGAATTAAGAATTCTAATAGCCCATCAAGATGGTAAAAACTTCGGTGTGATATCAAAAATTGTAGAAGAAATGCTTTCCATTAATGCCAATTATCATTTTTATGATCGAAGATGGATTTTAGCACGAAGTTTAAAAGCTCTTGCACATTGTGGGTTATGGAGACAAGCACTAGAAATCCACAATCTAAAAAATGAAATTTTACTATGTTATAAGAATATGGAGGGTGTTTTAAGTTCAATTGCCGATTTAATTGTTCAACTGTATGCCCACCTGGTTCTAAAAGATGAAATACATTTGTTGCCCATCATGAGTTTGGAGGACAAACACTTAAATGAAACCAATACCCGAATAGCCGTTGAATCTGCCACTGCATTAATTTATGCTCAAGAACCTGTTAAAAGTATCTTAATAAATAACATCGTGCCTTTTGCTAACAATACGGGTAATTCTTGGGTATTGAATCTTATTAAATAATTCCGCTTTAATCGATATTCGATTGTTTCGAATTGAAAAGGAAGATCTAAAAAAAGGCCGTCTCACGACAGCCTTTGGTTTTGGTGATTGTGTTGTGGTTATAGTTTTGTGATATTAAAAATTTCGGGTTGGTCGTTCACTTTTAAAAGGTACGTTCCTTTACTCAGCTTCGACATATCGATATTGTTTTTTGTACGCTGAAAATTTTCCTTCAAGAATAATGCGTCCATAAAAGTCAAGTAAAATGTATCTTTCGTAGATTAATTCTTCCGAAACCTCAATAGAAACAAAATTTTCCGTTGGATTTGGATAAATGATGATTTTAGACACTTCATTTTCCATAATTCCCGAAAATCCCAATGTTAAATTGAGAGTTATGGTACTGTCACAACCGGCTGCATTAGGAATTGTTGCACTGTAGATTCCTGATTCTGTATAGGTTTGACCGTTGACAGGCCATGTATAGCTGTCTATTGCAGATTGGGTTTGAGAACTGCTGGTTGGCTGTGAAATCGTCAAGTTTAACGTTATCGTTGAATCGCAGCCTTGGGGGTTGTCAATTACGTAAGTTGCCGTATTATTATCAGAAGAATAAATAATCCCATCAATCCAGGTGAAAGGACCGCAAGAAAATTGAGTATCTATTGAAGATGAGTTAATACATTGATTAAGCTTTAAAACAAAAACATCAAAAGTGTTACCATTCGTGGATAATACTGATGCCCCTGGTCCGGGGTCAAAATCAAGTGAATTTGAGAAAACCCCTGTTGCAATAATAGTTTCATTTGTCATGACACAAATAGAATTAGGATAATCAATAAAAGTTCCTCCTAGTGTTATAA
>JBILIM010000384.1:0-2501 GCA_044349985.1 Crocinitomicaceae bacterium | reverse complement strand
AAGTTCATTTTGAATGAATACTTCAATGGTATCATTCTTAAATCCTGAAGCTTTACAAATAATCGTTTGACTTCCGATTGGCAACTCTAAGGAATAGAAACCTTTTTCGTCCGTTGTTGCGCCAATTGAAATGTCTTTTTTGAAAACAATTTTTGCTCCTATGATTACTTCTCCTTCTTCGGAAATCACAGCTCCGGAAACAAGTCCATTCTGTGACCAAAGCGCAAGATTAAGAAATGTAAAAACGATTAATATTGAATATCTCATCAAAAAATGCTTTAAACGACCGATAATTAATTTTTCAATAATTTGTGATACGTTAAGCCTTTTTCTCTTTGAATTTCCATGTAATAAACACCTGATGCTGCGTTTAGCGGAATTAAACTTGTCAATTTTCCGTCAAGCACCAACATTCCAGTAGAATTGTATAGTTTAAAACTTCCATCAATGACGTCTGAAGACTGAATTATTATGACATTTTCATTAAAGAAGACATGATAATTTCCATCATTTAGAATATCAATTCCAACATTTTCATTAACAATAATATTCACATTCGCTGTATCGCAAGTAGCTGGGGCTCCCCCGTCGCAGATTGTATAAGAAAAATTATCTGAACCAAAAAAACCATTGTTTGGTGTATACGTAATTTCACCTGTAGTAGTATTTATCGTAACAGATCCATTTGAAGGATTGGTAACGATTGAAACAGAATTTGGAACAAGTTGATTTTCTGCATCTACGTCATTACCGATTACATTGATTACGATTGGTTGATTCATGTCTGTAGTCGCATTGTCGTCATTTGCAATTACAGGATTATTTCCAGGAACCACTTCTGTAATAGTTATGATAACTTGAGCTTGATCACACAAGGGTGGCGTGCCATTGTCACAAATGGAATAGGTGAAAGCATCGTTTCCAAAAAATCCAGGATTTGGAGTATAAGTTACCACACATGTCGATGGGTTAATGGACAAAATTCCGTTAGCAGGTTGAACAGTTATTGTTAATGAACCACAATTCAATCCATTCTCAGGATCCGTATCGTTATCAAGTACTGGAATTTCCACAGATACATCTTCTAGGGTATTCACGTTATCATCACCCGCTACAACAGGCTGATTTATAGGGTTGTAAATCAGCTGTATGTCATCAACTAAGACTTCATCGTTTGCAGCTCCTCCACCTGGAGTCATGTTCGTTGTAAACGTTAGCAAAATAAATTGTGGAGTCGTAGCTGGACCCGAATAATTAAATGGAACTGATTTTCTTACCCAAACACCAGCTGTCGGGGAATAATTTAAAGTAGCAGACCCAACAACATGGGAATTAGAATTGGCATCTAAAGGATCCCGTAGATCATAATTATCATGAATAATTGCATTGACTCTGGCCATTGAATTTCCAGATGCAGCGGTATATTTTACCCAAAAAACCAAAGAATCAGGAGAAACCGTTAAAGCCTCTGAGAAATTGGCATCAGCTGTTTTTGAAAAGTTATAGTTTGAAGCGCTGCTTGGTGTAGAACTTCCCATATTAATTTGACCCAAAGTCATGTTGCCATTTGCAACAATACCAAGTGTTGATTTAGACCAAATTCTAGCACAATATGTTCCTGTTGCTCCGGGTCGAACTGCAGTTGATCGCTGTATTTGTTGCGATGCAAAACCAACTAAACTTCCTGTTCCAGACTTGAAGCTATTCCAATTGGTTGGTTCCTCATTAGCCGAACCTAAATTATCCCATGACTCTAAATCTGAATTTCCCAACTGTTGAGCATAAGAAGAAATAGTAACAGCAATTCCGAAAGATATTATTAGTAGTGTTTTTTTCATATTAAAGTTCAATGATGTCACAAATATAAAAATAAGCCTTTATCAAAAAAAAAAACTTGAATTATTTGGATGATGACGTTCTATCCTTTTAACATTTCCATTTTGTTTCGTTAATTTTGTATATGCTCGGTTCTTCGCAAGATTCGTTACCCATAATGGAAATGTTTTACACCATACAAGGTGAAGGTCATCATACTGGTCGTGCGGCAGTATTCGTTAGAACATCAGGATGCGAAGTGGGCTGTGTTTGGTGTGATGTTAAAGAAAGTTGGAATATTGATACAAAGCAATACAAAAGCGTGCTATCAATAACTGAAGAAATTGCAAATTACAAAACCGATTTCGTAGTTATTACAGGTGGTGAACCACTGATGCATGATTTATCCAAACTCACACAATCCTTGAAAGGCAAGGGATATGAAATTGCAATAGAAACATCAGGAACGGAATTGAAGACAGGCGCAATTGACTGGTATTGCTTCTCCCCTAAAAAATTCAAAAAACCATTGGATGAGGCATATTGCTTAGCCAACGAATTGAAAATAATCATCAATCACCCTTCTGATTTTAACTGGGCTGAAAAGCATGCGAAAAAGGTAAATTCGAATTGTCTACTTTATTTACAACCTGAATGGGAAAAGCAGGAACGCTTTTTGCCATTAA
>JBILIM010000382.1:0-2520 GCA_044349985.1 Crocinitomicaceae bacterium | reverse complement strand
TTCTGGTAAAGGCTGAATTAACCCTTCAACAACATGTGCCATTTGGAAAATAGTACTCATGATCATTCCTGCTACAAGATGCATGACTGTAAATCCAATCAAAACTTGCCACCAAGAATAGGATGTTAGTATAATGGGTAAACCAATAATCATGAATAGGTATATTATTTTAACAACCATTAATTTTGACATCTCTCTGCTGTATATCTTTTTCTGTGTTTCTAACAAGCCGTTTGAATTAAAGATGACCAATTGTTTGAAATCTCCAATCAATTTTGCGAAAGTCATCAAACCATATAAAAAGAAGGCATACACATATTGAAACCTATGGTATCTTTTCAAAGGAGCATGCTTGGACAATCTGATGACTGCTTTGGTATAAATATCCGGATCGAAACCATAGATATTGGTAAAGCGATGATGCAAAATATTGTGTTGAATTTTCCAGTTAGTGGAATTACTTCCTAGAATCGTTATCGTTGAAGCAAACAATTCATTCACCCAATTTTTACTGGATATTGTTCCATGAGCACCATCATGCATAACAGCCATTCCTATACCTGCTTCGCCAATCCCCATTGCAATTGCGAGAACAAATGCCCACCATGGATTTAAATTCAATACGAGAATAAGTACATAGGCACCTATGTAAATACCTATCATTATAAATGCTTTGATATAATACCAAAAATTTGCTTTTACAGAAAGTTGGTGATCTTTAAAATAGCTCCTTACACTTTCTTTTAATTCTTTGACGAATAACTTTTGTTTTTCATCGGAACTTACGAATTGAATGGTCTCCATAACTTAGAATGATACTCCAAGTTCATTTTAAATGGTGTATTTTTCAAATTAATTCAACGAATTAAAAATGATGTTTACGGAGAAAAAGACTTCATTTTAGCACATCTGTCTTAAAAAGATTAATTTTAGAGCTAATGAGAAATTGCGTTCGATTTATAGGTTTGTTTATTTCTGCACTTACCCTTTTTTCGTGCAGTAAAGAAATTCAAATTGAAATTCCCGGTTATCAGGAACAGGTGGTTGTTGATGGTAGAATCGATGTAGGTGGTTTCCCAGTGGTCATTTTAACCAAATCAAAAAACATATATGCTGCATCTAACTTTTCAGAATACATTGCTTCTATGATATTTGACGCGTCTATTAGCGTTAACAATGGCACAACTGAAGTCGATCTTGAACTCATTCCTGTTTCTCAGTTGCCTCTTGAATCACAATACAGGGTGGCCGAAATGTTGAAAATCGAATTTGACCTTCTACCTTTAATTCCGTTTCAAGTATATTCAAGTACCAATCAACAAATTTTGGGAGAAATCGGTAAATCGTATTCCTTAAAGATAAATTACAACAATAAGCTTTACGAGGGAAGCACGCAACTTGCGCAGCCTGTTGGTTTGGATTATTCCAATTGGAAACCTGATGTTAACAATCCGGAATTTGGAACCTTAATTTCCAGATTGACCGACCCATCGCAAGCGCGAAACGCATATAAATGGGAGGTGAAATTGATTACAACTAAAACAAATGGTCAGCCTCGTGATGTGATTTTCAGAAGCAGCGATAGCCCATTTTTTGCAGACGATTATTTTAACGGATTGAGTTTTGAGTTTGAAACAAGGTACCATGCTAAGGACACTACATACCCTGAGGGATACCGGCGACATTATAAATTCGGCGACTCATTAGTTATTAAAATGTCGAGTGTTGACGATGCTGTGTATGATTTTTTTGAGAAAAAAGAGGCTCAAGCTGAATCTGCAGGAAATCCTTTTGCAACGCCGGTAAACATCCCTTCAAATATAAATAATGGCGCCTTGGGAATATGGGCTGGGTTTTCGCCATGGTATGATACGGTTTACTGTATCCCTTAACGTTTTGGATGAGATGAAATGGGAAGAAAGCAATTTATTTTACGTGCACCCTTTTCGAAAACGAATCTTTTAATCCCTTTTTTCGAATGAAGTATGATTTTCTTGAGCATTGGTGCTTGGGAAGTTTCGTAATTAAAAAGAGGTGAAAATTCGATTGAAATTTTATCGTAAAAAAGCAGCCTACTTCGCTTTGATAACCTAATTTGAAAAGAAGCATTGAAATCCGAATAAACTGCTTCCTCTTCTAAGGTGATGAATGAATTGCTCTCTTTTTGAAACTTCCATAGAAATGTATCGGACAACAATTTCACGTTTACTGTATCTGAACTTAAAACAGGAGCGTATATTTTAAAATTCGCAACCCCATCTATAATATTGATTTCTTGGTGTATTGTTAATGTGTTTTGTTTTTTGAATGGCCAAATTCCAGATGCATAACAATTACAATCAAATTGCTGCGCATTTCCAATCGCTATGCTCAAAAAAAGTGATACAATACTCCCGATTAGTTTCATTTCAAAAGATGTTGACGTAAAAATAAGGAATGTTGAAGGAAATCATACATCAAAAATCTACAAAGAAAATTTGCCTTTATTGTACCCATCGAGTAAGGTTCTTTTCAGCATAG
>JBILIM010000381.1:0-2530 GCA_044349985.1 Crocinitomicaceae bacterium | reverse complement strand
TATTGAATTATGAAAGAAAAACAAATATTGTTGAAACACTCAAACGAGACATAAAAACATGGAAAACTGAATTGGTAAATGATTTTGAACAATCGGTATTTAAAAGACATCCACAACTTGAAAATATAAAAAATGAGTTGTACCAGGAGGGGGCCGTATACGCTGCTATGTCAGGAAGTGGGTCGACACTTTTTGGATTGTTTAAAAATGAACCAGTTAAAGGTGAATATCCAATAAGCTATAATGTTTTTATTGGAAAGTTTTAGATTAAAAAGTGTAGTCCTAAACAATTGTCACTTTTTTCAATCTCTAACTAAGCGTGTAACTAGCATCCACTTTTATAGGGAGAATTTATCATTTTTACCCTTAGGGGATATAAATAGGTGTGAGTAATCATATTTCGATTGTTTAAAATACTTTTTATCATCCCCTTTAGTCTCCCTTCAAATGGGGAAATCATACTCCTCCCTTGATGGAGGAAAGAGGAGGGAGATAATTACTAATTACAATACTTAACGCTTAATAATTTTTTTGGTTATCGAACTTTTGTTATTCGTGGTAATTTGAACAAAATACAATCCTTTTTCTTGTTGACTCAAATCGATATGAGTGGTACCAATTTGATTTTCTGAAAAGTAAATAGTTTGTCCAAGGGCATTGCAAATCGTGAGGCGGTATGCGTCATTATTTTTCGGTCTGATTGAAATGCTTTCGTTAAATGGATTTGGGTAAACATCAAATTCACTATCAAGATCAATATTATTAACGCTCGCGTTGCTGTTCGGATCTACCTCTAAATGATACAATCCTCCCAAATCTTGACCGACAAACAAATTCAATCTGCCGTCTTGATCGATGTCGTTAACGCTAAAGGAACTGTAGGCACCAACATTAATATTGATGAAATTCGATGAAACCAAATTAAAGCTACTGTCTGAGACCAAATGGTTGTCAATATCGTTGTAATACAGAAGTTTACCATCAACGGATCCTAAAAACAAGTACGTGGTATCGTTTAAATTAAAAAAGTGAGGCACCGGGAAACCATCCGGAGATGAAGTTGCAACATCAATTTTACCAAGCGTATCGTTGGCCAATTCGAATGAAGCTAAAGTCGGCGTTCCAATATTCTGGTAATACATCAATTCTCCCGTTTTTCTTCCAATAATTAAATCCAATAAATTGTCCTTGTTCAAGTCAAAAAGTTGCGGTGTCGCATATTGACCGGAAGAAATGTTTACGCCTAAGTTATTTTGAATGGTTACTGGAGTCGTAGAAAAATTTGCAGATGTCGAAGTCCCGTTGTTTTTATAGAGTTGTAACAATCCGTTTTCCAAACCAACAACTAAATCTTGATCGTTGTCACCGTCAATATCACCAAAAGTTGGAATGATATGCAATCCTAAAGATGCGGAACTGAAATTTAAAAAATCATTATCTACAAGTGAAAAAATAGGATTTGTTGAAGTTCCCGTATTTTTATAGAAGGCAATACTGCTTTCCTTACTCAATGTCGGTTTGTATCGGTAAAAATTAGCTACGAATAAATCTTGGAGTCCATCCCCATCAATGTCAGCCAAAACAGGCACTGTTCCAGTTCCATGTTCAATCATTTCGTTTTGAAGAAAGGCATTGTTTTGATAAACAAAAGTTGGTTGTTGATTGGTGCCAAGGTTCTTGTAGTAAAGAATACTTTTTTCATTTTCGGAGATGTTTTTAGCATTCGCTCCAACAATCAGATCCTTTTTATTATCGAAATCCACATCAACCCAAAAAGCTGCTGGAAAAAGATTCATATTCGCAGGTAGCGAATTACTCGGAAAATTATTCGTTAATGATACCATCAACGAGTTGGTGTTTGGCGCAGTTCCTCCATTTATCAGTAGATTTAGATTGGGATACGCCACGTCCCCCAATATCAAATCCAAAACCCCAGAATTGTCGATATCCAGCGCTAAAACTGTGGATCCCGCATGCTTAGGTGTTTGTTCGGTAGGTTTAATTGTTCCTTCAATTATTGGATATTCTGCACCAGGAACATTTCCTGTAGTACATTCAATCGAAGGGTCGTTAAGGTAAACTCCACTGGTGTTCAAATCTTCGCGAAAACCTCCCCAGCATTCATTTTTCAAAACAAATTCTAAAGAATCGGGAACACCATATAAATCCATACTTTGGTTTTGATGGTACTGCAAGTGTTCACCACCAATATGAAAAGTAAGAATATCAATATCCCCATCGCCTTCAACATCAACAATTGCAGGGATATCAGCAGAACTCACGTACAAATTTAAATTTGCACCCCAATAATTGGAGTACAACAGATTTTTAGCCAATTGCCAGCTCAATCCATTTGCGGCATCACCGGTGTTTTTGTATACTTTAATACCTCCAATTCCATAGGCAAACAAGTCTTTTTTACCATCTTGATTATAATCGACCAGCGTTGCTCTGTATTTTACATCTGACGGGAAAAAGAGGTGTGCATTGTACATCAATTTGTAAAATTTAGTTCCGTTCACGTTTTCTT
>JBILIM010000380.1:0-2579 GCA_044349985.1 Crocinitomicaceae bacterium | reverse complement strand
TGAATTACCTTTTGTATTCAGCCGCAGCATGTATTCTTATTGATTTGAGTCTGTTGATATATTATCTTGTGAATTGATTTCACTTTCAAATTTCGGCAATTCAATTGTAAAGGTTGTGCCTGAATTTTCTTTGGAAACAAAGGATATGCTGCCATTAATACTTTCTACAATTTGTTTTACCATAGCAAGACCGAGTCCTGTTCCGTTGGTTTTGGTTGTAAAATAAGGAACGAAAATATTTTTTATTTTGTTCTCGGAAATACCGCAGCCATTATCGGAGATTGCTATCGAATAATTTGATTGTTTGTCATCAGAAAGCAGGATGTGCAGTTCGCCTTTTCGATCTTCAGGGATTGATTGAACGGCATTGGTCAATAAGTTGTTTAGAACGCGTATTAATTGATCTTTATCCGCTAAAACGAGCGCATATTCATTCTTATGTACAAATTCAATATGCATTCTTGAATCCTGTTTGAATACCTCTAACACAGAATCTATAAGTGCAATCAAATTGATTTTTTCAATATGTTGCTTCGGCATTTTAGCAAAATTGGAGAATTCATTAGCAATTTTCGTGAGGGCATCGATTTGCTCTATCATCGAATTGGCAACTCTATTGAGCATTTCTGCAGAAGAAGGATTGTTCGGGTCGTAAACCCTCAGCAGCTGTTGAATACTTAACTTCATTGGGGTCAACGGGTTTTTTATTTCGTGTGCAACCTGTTTGGCCATTTCACGCCAAGCCGACTCTCTTTCGTTTTGTGCAAGTTGAACAGCCGCATTTTCGAGTTCTATAAGTTTCTGATTGTAGTTTTTAACCAAAGCACCAATCTCGTCTTCTCTATCGTATACAATAGGTTGATTCGCTGATCCTAATTTTAAGTTGGAAAAACTGACTTGGATCAAACGCAATGGAGCCGTTACCCATCTGGAGATGATTATGGATAAAATAATGGATAGCGCAAGCAATAAAATGAATACGTTAATAATGGCTATGAGAAAAAGTTGTATTTGATTTTCAAAATCATTCTGTTGAGCAAAATGTTGCAAATTGACATAGCCTAATTGCTTTTTATTTTCGTTGAATAGGGGTTGGTATGCCGACGCGTATGACAGATTTCCAATTTTTTCATCATGTATGAATTCACTTTTATTTCTATATTTCATAGCATGAAAGGCATCCGGGTTCATCTGTTCGCTGAGTAAACCAATATTAAAGACTTTGGCCCTGGAACTGCCAAGTAAAATTCCATTGGGATCGTACAAGTTGATATCTGTAACAAATACCTTCGCAAACTTTTGCAAAAGGAACTCAATGAGATTTCCATTGGATTCAATAGTTAACCCTTTTTCAGAACCGAGTTTACTCTTTACCTCTGTGACAACGGAAGCCAATTTCTCTTTAATTAATACATCTTTGTATGAAGCATATTGTTGACTCACAAAAAGACCACTTCCCCAACCAAAAGCAAATAATGAAAAAGTAATAATTCCAACAAATACCAATTGAATTTTTAAGGCAAGGGTTAGGGTTTTCCTCTGGAAAAGTGATTTGTTGAATTGGATGACAAGAGGAATGAGCAGGAAACAATATAGGCAAAACAGATAAGCAAAAGAAGTTATGAATTCTTTCCATCCCAGTTCTGGACTTGAAAGCACAATAATATCTTCATTTTTATCTTTAAAAATGTAATGTGCAAATCCACCAACGTAAGCGATACTTTTATCATTTTTCGTCCATTTTAACACTTCGGTATCAATCAATGGGTAATCGTAGGTTCCATAGTCTTTTATCAAGCTCTTTTTGTGATACGTTGCCAATGAATATTTTTCAAGAGATTGAAAAACCTGCGCTTTTTCTGGGATGAGTAATCGTGGAAATCCAATTTCTTCTGGTAATTTTTTTGATTTAAATGTTGCAAATAGAAACCCTTTGTATTTCAGGGTTGAATCTTTTACTTCCAACGGATGTTTTAAAATGTAACTCAATTGCCCCGTATTATCTGCGATAAAGAAAATACTTGAGTCTAATGGTGAGGGTTTACCATGATTATCGATGACCAAATTCAAAAATCGGAACATGTTTTTTTGACTGTCGTCTCCTAAAATTAGTGATGTTCCTGTGGTGTCAAATAAATGGAACCCCATTTCATAGCGATCAGAAAAAGCTTTGAAAATTCGGTTTTCAACCCCGTTTTCAAATTCGGAATGCCCCATGTTTTTTGGGGACACCAAAAACCGTTGAAGCGATTTGTCTTGACTGATTTTTTTATAGTGCGAAGCCAATTCTTGCTCCATTTTAACGTCTTGCTTGGTGGCTAAAAGTTGTGCAAGGTTTTTCTTTTCCAAAACATCTTTTTCATTAACGAAATCCGTTATTAAGATGGTGGTAATCAAACAGAAAAAGAGAACATACAATAGGCCGTTTCCAATGGCGTTGTTACGCTCAAAATTTTGTGGGGTGATGAGCAGCAAAAGAAATGCTATTGTAGGCGCTAAAGTATGGATTGTCCATTGACCATCTCGAATCAAATGAAATGAAAAGAAAAGGATTCCAAATCCTGCACAGTAAACGATTA
>JBILIM010000379.1:0-2587 GCA_044349985.1 Crocinitomicaceae bacterium | reverse complement strand
CATCAAAATCAAGTAATTTCCATATGCTCCCCCGAATAAGCCGAATTCATGTTGGATCAATACCATTTGAATAGCTTCATCGTTATTGATTTTTTCGGCACACGTAACATAACTCTTTTTGTCCAACGCATCGATTTTGAATTTGACTTCTTGAGGATAAAATCTTTCTACTATGCCATTGTCTAGAGCTCCGATTGTTACATTCATCATTTTTCCTGCTCGTTGCATTAGGGCATTTCTTAAATCTGAACTAAAAGAAGCAATTCCACATTCCCTTTCAGGATAAGAGGTGATAATAAGAATTTCAGGTTGTTTCATTTTTTATGTTTTCAGTTGAACGTATTTGGGTTATCAATTCGCTTAGTGATAATTCTGCAGCACCAACATATTTATCCGCCGCACCATAGTATATGGTCAGAAGGTCACCTTGAAGAAGTGTGCTAACTGGAAAAACGACATTTGAAGTAACGCCTTCTTTTTCCCAATCCATTTCAGGTGCTATCAATGGTGTTTTTAATCTACCAATTTCAATCAAGGGATCTTCAAGCGATAGGAGCGCAGCACCAGCGGCATAAATATATCCTTCAGGTGTATCCTGAACGCCGTGATAGATGAGTAACCATCCGTGTTCTGTTTCAATTGGTGGACAACCTGCACCAACATAACTCGATTCAAAATCGTATTTTCCTGTGAGCAAAATGTGATCGTGAAGGTGGCAAAGGTAGCTTTTCCAGAATGCATATGTTAACTCCTCAATGAAATCAAAATAAACAATTTGGATATCGGGATAAATTCGATGCAATAATGCGTATTTACCCTTTATTTTTTTATGAAAGAAACAAATGTCTTTGTCCCAAAGTAATATCTCAGGAAAAAGAATCGGACTCACTCTTTTGTGAAAGAGTTTGGCAAATCTCAAGTATTTACTATTTAAATCCTCACATGTCTCCAAACACATTTGAAATTCTTTGTAACTCATATAGGGTGTAAGAATGCCTCTTTTTTCAAAGTGAACAAAGTCAAAAGTGGTCATAAGTGCTCCGAAAGCTGTCGTACCGTTATATGCTGTGTAGGTGATGTAATAGCAATCATCAATCTTTACAACCCTAGGGTCCTCAATTCCAGCAGATTCGTAAGTTGCGGTTGGAACAAGAAAGGGTTCTGATTTTCTCGATGCAATTGTTGTTGGATTAAGTAGTTCTGCATAACCAAAGCTTGAATAATGTCCCGCTGTTGAGGCGCGGTAAAGCATTTTAATTTTTCCATCGTGTTCAAAAACACCTGGATTAAAAACACCTAGTGCTTCGAACTTATTGTCCGTATTTTCGAGAAGTAAATGTTTTTGTATTCGAACTCCCATTTTAAATGTGTTTCGCGACCAAGATTATGCTGTATTTCAGCCGCATTCAAAATATATCAATGGGCAAGTCTTATTTTTCAATTGATTCTTTCAAATAGGAATTAAAATTGATTTTTTCTAAAATCACCTCGTTGAAAAATGAGGTTCCTCAATTGAATTCGCAGCATAACAATCTATTATTTAGCCTTAATTCGTAATTTATAATTTTCAAGATACTATGGCTAGGATTTTAATAATTGATGATGACAAGGCTTTCCTAAAAATAACCGCTGATGTGCTCACTGTAGCAGGATATTCCGTTGATTATGCCGCTGATGGAAAAACAGGTGTAATAATGGCACAAGCAACCCATCCTGATGTCATTCTTTGTGATATTCAAATGTTAGATCTGGATGGATATGGAGTGTTAAAGATATTGTCCAAGGAAAACGATACGGCATCCATACCCTTCATTTTTATTAGCTCTAAGAATGACAGTGCTTCAATTCGAAAAAGCTTATTTCATGGCGGTGACGATTATTTAATTAAACCCATCCAATCGTCTGAACTTATTGATGCTATTGAAAAGCGTTTGCAACGCATTCAACTTTGGAAATCCACTTCTACTGAAAAATCCGAATATAAATTTTTTAAAAATAAACCTATCGGAACGTTTCTTTCAGACTTCTTTGCAGAGCGAAAACTAAAAGCTTTAAAAAAGAAAGATAAATTGTACTATGAAAATGATTTTGCCAATCATACCTATTATTTGATTTCAGGAAAAATAAAAACAATAAAAACCGATAGCTACGGTAAGGAGTACGTTACAGACATTTTTTTACCGGGTAAACTTTTAGGATTTCTGCCGATTCAAGAAAATGGAGAACATCGTGAAACTGCAGTAGCAATGGAGCCTTCGGTGATTGCAGTGGTTCCAAAACATGAATTTGTGGATTACCTCAAGCGAGAACCTTCATTTTCTTTTGCTTTGATGCAATTGATGGCGGAAAATATTGCAGAAAAAGAAAATCGAATGCTGCAATTGGCATATGCAACGGTTAAAGAACGTGTTGCTGAAACCTTACTTTATTTTCACAATCAACAAGATGCATCTAATCCTATTGCAGGCATATCTCGAGACGATTTGGCAAGTATTGTTGGAACAACAAAAGAATCACTAGTACGTGCTTTATCTGAGTTTAAAAAAGACGGAAGTATTAAAGCCTTAAACAAATCTATTGCAATCAA
>JBILIM010000378.1:0-2591 GCA_044349985.1 Crocinitomicaceae bacterium | reverse complement strand
AGGATATGATTTCTAAGGTGCGTAATCCGAAACTATCGATGTACTTTTTGTAATAGTCCATATCCTGATTTAAGTGAATTCCATTGTTTAATGCCAACATAAAATGCTGATTTTGTTGGTGGTGTTTCAAGTAAACTTGTCGGTGAAAATCATAAAATCCTTGTATTTCTTCGATAATGTTTCCCAGTTGCAGGTAGATTTCACGAAGGATGGTCGTGCAACCTTCGCGTTCACTTAATTTAATACGGTCAAACAAATTAACCAACGGTTGATGGTTGATGCGCAATTCGTTTTCAGGGGCTAAGGCCATCGTATACAGTAACTGTTGCATGAAGTCTTTGAATGTTTCAATTGCCACGCTTGGATGTTTTGTAGGATGCAATACAAAATCCTTACGGCCGATTTCGTCACCGAGTTCAAGAAGCATTTTTTGGTCATTAGCTAAGTTCCGAGACTTCATTGTAGATCTGTAGCGATAAGGATTGGATAAGGAAGTGAAAAGATCTTCTAAAAAAGCTTCATTTACAACCGGTTCAAAAATGCGGTTCCAAATAAAGGCTATAAATTCTGCTGAAGCGTAGGTCCATGCGTCAGCGATTTCGTGTTCGTGTTTCAGAATGAATTCGAGCGACCAAGGTGCACTTTTGTTGGTTAACAGTTGGCTAAAGATGATGTCATTTCTGAATTTTTCGATAAGCGTTTCGTTCCAATCAACACCTTCATTATGAGACAAAAACCACCATTGCCAGTTGTGTTTGTATTTGGCAATGAAGTCATTCGACCAGGGTAAGTTTTTAGTCCTAGAAATCGATTGTATTGATAAGGGGTCCGCGATCCACGGTAAGCGTTCTTTGTAGGTTTCAAAAGCTTCTTCGGTCCATTGAACGCCTTCGTTTAAACCGATTTTGGTCCAGTCCCAATATTTTTCGTAGCTGCTCAATAGTATGTTGTCGTGCCACGGAAGGTGAGGATTTGCGCTTAATTCTTGCCATTCAAGACCATATTTACGGACTACGAATTTTTCCCGATACCTTTCAATAAAATCTATTGACCACGGAACATTGCTGTTCGAGCTGATTCCTTTCCAAGGTGAAACGGTATGTGGAGAAGTGCTGCGTTCAAAGGGTTTGAAATAGTTCTCAAATTTCTTGAGTTGATGTTCATTCCATTCGATATTGACGTTATACGTCAAGAATGACCAATTGAATTTCGAAGCATATTTTTTTATAAAATCACTAGTCCAAAGTTCCCTACCGTTTACTCGTGACAAATTCTTATCCATTTGATCCGAAAGTGCGTTTCTGTCAAAAGGCCTCCCAATAGCTTTGATCAAATCGATGGACCAAGGGAGGGCTTCGTTTTTCGAAAGAAATTCCATATGCCATCGGTCTGCGTATTTCAAAACCAGTTTTTCGGTCCAGTTTATGGATTCATTTTTTGACAAAGCAACCCAATCGATGTGCGCTTCATTTGCAGTGATCCATTGTTCAGACAATTTGCAATGGTTGAAGATCCAGGGTAAGAACAGTTTAGAATGCCTCAGGATCAAGCTCTGAATTTCTTTCGAAGTCGCTATTTTTTCCATTTTAGAATTAAGAAGATTTTTTAACGATGTATATGCTGCGGTCTTCGTTCATACAGCGATGGTAACTTTCTTTTGCGATTCCAAATTCTTGTTCTTCAAGATGCGGTTCAAACATAGCGGCCGCTGTTTCAAATCTTCCGGCGTAACGATGCAGTTCAGCGATGAGTAATATGCGTCCCAATACATCGGGTTGCATGGTGGAAATGATTTCATCTATATTTTTCACATAGTAAAAGTCATTGTATACTTCTTCTGACATCATCGTTTTATCTTCGATATGTTCATGCCAGGTCCATAACAGTTCAAAACGGTCATCAAGTTCATCGTCTGCATCCGTGTAATTGCCAATCAGAAGCAGTTCCTTATAACCGTCAATATCCAGGAAATCGGCATATTCGGAACGCTCATCCGTGCCTTCCGTGTTGAGGTTCGCGTCGTTTAACTCAAAAATTGTACGGCATGAGTTGCATCTTGTTTTCTTGGGGAATTTTGGTAGAAACGGATAGTCTACCCGGGCATCGGAGTAATACGTTCCACCGAATGAGTTGCCGCTCATAAGCGTTTCTTTTCGGAAGCATTTTTGACATTTTGGACATGCATAATAGTTATCGTTACCGGGAATCATAGCATTTATGTGTAAGGTTAATGGTATTAAAATTCTTTGTTTTTGTGTTTGGGTAAACATTTGTATTTTTTTGCGGATTCTTGTTTTCGCTCCACAAAACGACCATCGAAAAATCCTTCGGCCTTTTGTTTTTCACGCTGCGCTGCAAGACGCAATTTGTGAAGGTTTTTCTTATTTTGTTTTTTCGTTTTCATTGCAATCACTAGCGGTTGGTTTCGTATTGTTTGCTTTGCTTATTTCAAAATTCAGACCAGACCGAAAAGGTGATAAATTAGGAGCTCTTTTATTAAAAGGTGTGTCAAAATTTGAAAAAGTATTCAGAAATTGTGATTCAAATTAGTGATAAACTAAAAGATGGCTGAATATATATTTGTGAAAAAA
>JBILIM010000376.1:0-2595 GCA_044349985.1 Crocinitomicaceae bacterium | reverse complement strand
GGCAAAAAACCGAAACAAAAGCAAGTGTTTGCATGGCGACATCCAACCATTCATTGATTATCCAAAGGTGAATAGCGTGCCCTACAACTAAAGTCAGTAGCGCAAGAACAATCATCACTACTTGATTTACGTTAAACGGATGGATTTTAAAAGCGGCATAAACAAAAATCAATCGACCTAAATTGTATACAATCAAAGCAATAGATGTAGAAATCGCAGCACCTGGAATCCCCCATTTTGGAATAAAATAAAGATTCAATACGAATACACAAATAATGAGAAATAAGGTGAATACGATGTCGTACTTATATTTTTTTGAGGTCGTAAAAATAGAACTGTTTAGGCCACCATACATATCCACCAAACGCCCCATCATCAGAAAGAAAAAGACCCAAATTCCAGGTTGAAATTCAGGTTTCAGAAAAGCAAAAAGGAAATCGATATTCATCCAGATGATGCAAAAAATAGATAATCCAATAAATAGCGAAACAGAACTCACTTTGGTATACAGCTCCTTCATTTTATCGAACTGCCGATGTTTCCAACAATCTGCAATCATTGGCGAACTGATGCGCACCAACGATTTGTAAGGTACTTGTAACGCGCTAGCCAGAAAGATGACAGTGCTGTAAACGCCAGTTGCTTTTAACCCCAACATTTGCGCAATCATCATGATATCCAATGAATTGACCAGAACGGTGCCTAAAGTATTGATGTAATTGAAGGCAGAAAATTGAAAGATGATTTTACGAAAACGCTTGGAAATATCAATATGCTTCGGCGAAATGTGCAATTCCCCCAATTTAAACAAATAGACGAGCAGTATCATTGTTGGAAGTACATAAACCAAACTTTGAAGGGCAACGAACGCGTCGAAAGAAAGCCACCCGAAATACAATAAGAAGAGTAAAACGGTAATAGCAAGACGCAATACGATTTCCAAGGCAAATACGGCAACAATATTTCTGTAGAAACTTCTTAGATAGACTTCAAGCACCATAAAAAGCACGTACGCAATTCCAATGGGAATAATCCAGAAATAATAATCGATGAAAAGCGGCGATCGTTCTTTATACAGCGCAACAATTTGAGGCTGAAACAACCAGGTTCCTAGGGTGCAAATTACAATCCCAGAACCTGCAATAAGTAGCATCAACAAAAGAAAACCATGGTGTTTTTTGGCTTCATTCTTAAAAAAAGGCAAAAACTTCCATGTAGAATAAATCGTTCCCATGTTGGCAAATTGGGCGAAAAGGGTCCCTACCGATACCACCAGGTTAACCAAACCGATTTGCTCCGTGGTGAGAATGATGAGAAACAATACCCCTTTGTTCAGATAACCGATAACGATTCCCAAGTATGAGATCAACATCGTTCGGAAGGCATCTTTTTGAACTATCCCCATTTGATTAACATTCGGGCATGAAATTAAGGAATTTATCCGTCAACACCTTTTCGAATCCGGTTTTATTGACCACCGTTTGGCGACTCGCAGACCCATTTTCGGCGTAAAACTTAGGAAATTGGTATATTTGAACAGAATTTTAGTCAACAAATGCTCAAAACGTCCATAATTATTTGCACTTACAACAGGGAAGCTTATTTACCAAAGTGTTTGGAACACCTCCGCTTACAAACCGCTGACCGTAATAGTTTTGAAATTGTACTCATCAATAACAATTCATCGGATAATACGGATGCCATTTGCAAAGCATTTCAGCAAAACAATCCCGAACTGAACATCACTTATGTCATTGAAACAACTCCCGGACTTTCAGCTGCGCGGAATTGTGGAATTGAAAATTCGAAAGGGGAAATACTTTGTTTTATTGACGATGACGGTTTTGCTGTTGCGGAATACGTTAGCATTATTCAAGATTTTGCAGAAAACCCAAAATACCAAGACTTTATTTCTTTTGGAGGAAAAGTAATTCCATGTTACAATGAAGGCAAAGAACCCCTTTGGCTTTCAAAGTACATCGACGGAGTGGTTTCAAAAGTCGATTTGGGCGAAAAAATTAAAGACTTTGACAGAAAATACCCTGCAGGCTGCAACATGATTTTCAGAAGGAAGTTTTTTGAGGACTACGGTGGATTCAATGCCGATTTGCATACCCGAGGAGACGACAAATTCGTATTTGACAAATTGAAAAAAGCCGGATTAAAAACATTGTACATTCCGCAGCTAAAAGTTGAACATTTCATCGACGATTACCGCTTGGAAGCCTCATTTATAAAACGCTTATCAAAAATTATTGGACAGAGTGAAGCCATTCGATTGCGCAATGAATCGTTCCTTCAAAAGCTGATAAAATTTGGAGAATACCTTTTTAAATTCGGGGCGGCATGTATGCTGGCCATTGGCTTCCTGTTTCAAGGTGCGGTAGCGAAATCGAAATTCATTCTGATGGTAAGGTGGTACGTAATCATTGGTTTTTTTATCAAATCTAAAATTTAAGATCCTACACATGAACAAGATCTTGAGTGCTACCGGAAAAACCATTTTATCCATTGTGAAACTGCTTTTTTTCACCAAGTGGATTGGACTTTTAAAACACCGCACCGAAAACAAATCGTGTCTGATTTTAGGAAACG
>JBILIM010000375.1:0-2600 GCA_044349985.1 Crocinitomicaceae bacterium | reverse complement strand
AATCCAGCGCGTCTACCAGTTCCGCCACTCGGGCTTCTAATCCTTTAGAAGAGGTGCAAAATTATCAAAATTCTGTAATTTGAACAATTAATTTTTCAGAATATTGAAATGGATTGGTATTAATTTTATTTCGAAACTTTAAAAACACGCTTATTTTGTCCTAATACAAGTTCGATAAAATAAATACCTGAATGCAATCCCGATAAATTTTCGAGTTTAATGGAATTCATCAGTGGATGAGATTGAAAAAGTTCACTTTGTATAGTTCTCCCCGAGGCATCCAACAATCTAACACTTCCTGTTTCCATGCCAGTAGCTTCAAAATTCACCTCCAAAACATCAAGAAAAGGATTGGGATATACCGTTGCATCCGAAAGCGCCAATTCCGATGTCCCGGTCATACTGCAACCGTTGAGTGTGCCCGGAATATTATCATCCAACCATGTTAACCTTCTTGAAATCCAATCTTTAAGTCGCTGCACTTCCTCGGCATACGATTGAGCGGGAGCTTGTATTTCATAAGTACCCGTAGCTACACCCATATTCCCCCAAATTTGATAATGCCAATTTTGACTTTCGTTTACAACCGAAGCAATGGAATCTATCTTTTGATGCAGGTATGTTTCGTCAAGTAATGACCTTCTTAAATCTTCATACCTGCAACGCAATTCGTTTCGAAAAGTACTGTCTTGTAGTAACCTTATATACCATCCAGGTGCATTTACGTCCTGATCCACTTCACCATACATAAACTGAGAACCATTTTCAGAACCGGCCCACATATCTTTCAAAGCCCAATCAAAATCCCAGACTGGGCCTGCTCTTAATTTTCCATAAGAGCCATCTAAATTGTCTTTGTCTTTAAATAAAAATCTACTTTTTTTATACCCATCTACATTCCTTGCCAATTCATTAATAATAAAATAATCTAAAAATGACCTTACACTGATATATTTACGATAGCCATTGACCGGATCATCAAAATTCGCTGAATACAATGCCGTTTCAAAAGCATCCATAAAATTCTGGATGTACGTCTTTTGTTCCAAAACGATGTCCTCAGGTTTGGGATAATAATAAACGAAATGAACATCAAGTCCAGGAAATCCAATCGGTGAATAATTAGATTGCCATGAGTTGGTATTGTCCCAATAATCAATTTTGATAATATATCCGCCGGTAAGATCTTGTCCAAATGTTTCCAGTGAATCCAGTTTTGAAATATCCACGCGATTTGAATCCCTTTTGATTTTCTCTGCCAATAAATAGATGCCCTGATATTCCCCGTTAAGAACAACATCAACGTGTCGTGATCTCACCCCATAATGGCCCATTGAATCAAAAAGCTGAAAAGGCAGGCTGTTTCTTGAAAAAGATTTATCGTTGTAATTCGCTAACAATAACCAATCATTTTCTGCCGGCATGTCTAGAATAGATGAATCAATAGCGTTACCAAGTGTATCAATTAATTCAATAGAATACGGTTTTTGTGGCAACGAAAGGGAATAATTGCCACGGTATTCAATGCCAATTTTACCATTGTATTCATTAAAGGGATCCACCAAATGGTTTCTGTTTCCGGGACCGTTATAGATAATACCCATATCTGCAACGGTTTTAATATCATAGCCTATGGAAGATCCATTGGTTTCAATTACGACTATCGGAAGATTGGATTCAGCAAACTCAAAATAGGTAGCTGGATTACTACCAAAAGAAAGTGAACAATTGACAACGTTTCCGATATCTGCAGCATAGTCATCACGCACCTTGATTTTCCATGTTCCATTTGGGTTTTGGCCGTTGTTCACCGCTCCCATTTGCCCCATAGGAATAAAAGTTCCATTAAATGGCGCTGATCCAGTTTGAATTGTGTTGAGTGCATCTTGATTAAAACACGTATTGGCCAAATTGTCCCCACCTCCACCAACACCGCTCATAAGTAGACGTGTGGTTCCATCCGGTGCTTCCAGTTCAATGGTCAAATCTGCGAGATACGTATGGTTTAGATTCAAACAAACCGTTTCCAAACCAAAATTTACGGTATCGATGGCATTTTGAGGAACATTAACATTAATAGGAATCTCCAAGGTCTGAAAATCAAAAATAAGACCTCCACCACCTGTAAAGGTTTGTGCAGCGGCATTCACACAGAATAACAATAAAAACAAGGAAATTCTCATCTATTCAATCTATTTTTGTTGCGTAAAGAAACACATTTTTTATCAGATGTCTAAAATCCTAATTAAGAACATAAAAGAACTACTCCAAGCGGGCGAAAACATTCCTACTCTAATTAAAGGTGAGCAAATGAAAACCGTTCCAAAAATCGAAAATGCATTTCTAGCAATCGAAGATGGTGAAATTGTAGATTATGGTGCAATGAGTGATCTCGAGGGTATTACGGACTGGAGTAATTTAGAGGTAATTGATGCTTCAGGAAAATTAGTCATGCCGGCTTTTTGCGATGCACATACGCATCTCGTATTTGCAAAAAGTAGAGAGGAGGAATTTGTCGATAGAATTAAGGGTTTAACTTATGAAGAAATTGCGCTAAAAGGAGGCGGAATTCTTAATTCCGCAAAAAAGATTGCAGAAAC
>JBILIM010000373.1:0-2607 GCA_044349985.1 Crocinitomicaceae bacterium | reverse complement strand
TTCCCGGACAATTGGCGAGAATGATTTGACTTACCCGTTCTGGAAAATAGTTGGCCAGACCTAAAGCCACAAATCCACCATAACTTTGTCCAACAATGGTTACTTTTTCAATTTGAAGATGATCTAACAATGCAACAATCACCTCACATTGGCTAAGTAGATTGGGTTCCCGTTTCGAGGTGCTTTCACCAAACCAAAGTAAGTCTGGAGCAATGAAGCGGTGGTGTTTTTTAAAATGCAAGCCTTCTTTTTCCCATGTTAAAAGTGCATTTCCTCCAAAACCATGTAAGAAAAGCAATTCCTTTCCTGCTCCGCCTTCCCAATACAAAAGCTTATCTTGTTCGGTATGTAAAACATTCGATTCAATCCCATGCTTTTGAACGTTCTTCCGCATTTGCCGATCACGCAACACGATGAGGTTTAATGTGCGAAAAGGAAAAAGGTGAAGCAACCAAGCGGCAAGTCTTTTCATGCGATGCGTTTTCAAGTTTAATACCGGGAACCGTTTCTTTGTTCTATCTTTGTGCAAAAATAGCATGTTTACAGGAATCATTGAGCAGTTGGGTAGTGTAGTATCCGTTGAAAAAGAAGGATCCAATATCCATTTCACCGTGAAATCACCATTTACTCAAGAATTGAAAGTAGACCAAAGTGTTGCACACGATGGTTGTTGTCTAACAGTTGTAAAGATTAGTGATGATTCCTATGTAGTTACTGCTATAGATGAAACACTTGCAAAAACCAATCTTAAACAATGGCATCCAGGCAAAAAAGTGAATCTCGAGCGCTGCTTGCTCATGAACGCTAGATTCGATGGGCATATTGTGCAAGGTCATGTTGATACCGTGGGTACTTGTGTGGAAATTGAAGATTTAAATGGAAGTTGGAAATATACATTTACTTACCACTCAAATGATGTAACAGTAGAAAAAGGCTCCATTACGGTTAACGGTACGAGCTTAACTGTTGTGGATTCTCAACCGGGAAGGTTCTCCGTTTGCATCATTCCGTATACCTATGAACATACCAATTTTCACACATTGGAAATCGGCACCTTGGTCAATCTGGAATTCGACATCATTGGAAAATACGTTGCCAAATTGTTAGGCAGGAAATAACGTTTTATCCAACTGAAATCGGTTTATATACTTTTTATACCGTTCTCCCCAGTTTATGCTCTTATAAATCGTTTTAGGAGTACCATTAATCATTCTGCCCTTTACATTTTGATTTTTCTGTTGGGGGTTCAATAAGAGCTATTCGGATTAATTGCTAGAAGAAATTCACCAGTAACTCAACTGTTATGCTTTGTGAAAACGAAAGGACTTCCTTCAATAGTTGTGTAAAATCGTTTTGTTACTTTTTCTGTTAACCTCATTTAAGTTAAATGGAATAAGGTTTTCATTGTCAAAGAGTCAGAGATTATTAACCAATCAAAACAACAGCAATATGAAGAATAGTGATTATATGAATTACTTGGCATTAAACCAGAATATTCTTGGAAAGTTCTTAATTATGGGTGAAGGTTTTAGGGGCAAAACTGAAGAAATACCTGATGTTAGTCCTGCTGGAATTCCCGTTTATTTGAATGGATTACACAAAATGCCTGATTATGCAGAAGTGAACACCTGTTACAATATAGGAGCGGTGATACATCCGGATGCCATGATAGGTATGCCCGGATCGAGTGGTGAATTGTGTTACGAATTGTGTACTACTGATAACGAATTTTTAGTAGCTGTTCAGCTTAAATTAGATGAATTCAGTAATGGAGAATCCAACCCCGCTCGTGAACTTTTAGCATTGGTAAAAAAGGAAGATTTACCGGAAGAACTTCCAGACCACGAGGACAATTATTACCGAATTGCTCAAGAAATGATGTACCGCCATTTTCAGGAACTTTTTAAGTACTACGAAACTTTTGAAGAACTGAGGGATTGGGAATTTCAAGATGATGGACTTTCCGAATTGGTGAAGGCGTATTTTGGGGCCAAAGGATAGGGTTTTGTTTTCTATAATAGCTAAAAAGCCGTGATTGATTATCACGGCTTTTTTTAAAATAATATTGATGCTGCTCTTTAAAACGACCCTCTCAAAGTAAGGATAAAGTTTCTTCCTGGTGCAGAAATATTAGAAGCAAATACCCTGTAATTAGTGTCAAGGATGTTTTCACAAGCTACCTGAAATCCCAAATATTTATTAAACTGGTAAGACAACCTGGCGTTGATGGTAAACCATGAAGGCATCCCTCCAGGTAACGCATACGCTTGATTGTCTTCACCAAATGGGTTGTAATCCTCAATTCTTTTCCAGGCGCTCCAATTCACAAACAGGTCCGCACGCAGTTTCTTCTCGTTGAATTGCATCCCAATTCTCCCAAATCCAGGAGGAATGTGATCCAAAGGAATGGCCGTTGTATCGGTTACAATACGTGCATAAGTGTAGACATAATTTGCATACAAAGAAACGTTGCTGTTGATATTTCCGTTCAAGGCCAACTCTAGACCGTACATATAGGCTTTATTGGAATTAGTCGTAGCGACAACTCTACTCATTACACCATCATATAGAATAGAATCTTGCCCATTAAAAGTAAAGTTTCCGGTA
>JBILIM010000372.1:0-2608 GCA_044349985.1 Crocinitomicaceae bacterium | reverse complement strand
GATGGATTTATCATTTGCTTGAACGAATCACCTGTTGTTTATAAAGGTGATGCCATTTTTCATATCGGTATCCGAACTTTTCTTCATGAATAAATTTCTCCTGTTAAGTTCGTTACATTTGTAAAAAAAATAATTCATGTCAGTTCACAAGAATGTTAAGAAGGTAACCACGCACACGCTGCAAGAAATGAAGAACAGTGGGCAAAAAATCGCTATGCTTACCGGTTATGATTTTTCTACCGCTAAAATTTTGGATGCATCTGGAATTGATGTGATTTTGGTCGGCGATTCTGCTTCGAATGTTATGGCAGGACACGAAACGACCTTACCCATAACTTTAGATCAAATGATTTACCATGCATCTTCGGTGGTGCGTGCTGTAGATCGCGCACTTGTTGTGGTTGATATGCCTTTTGGTACGTATCAAGGAAACTCCAAAGAAGCTCTTTCTTCGGCAATTCGAATAATGAAATTGTCAGGGGCACATGCGGTTAAAATGGAGGGAGGACAAGAAATCATCGAATCCATCAATCGCATATTGACTGCTGGAATTCCGGTCATGGGACATTTGGGATTGACACCGCAATCGATCTATAAATTCGGAACCTATGTGGTGCGAGCAAAGGAAGATGAAGAAGCGGATCGATTGATTGAAGATGCGAAAGCCTTAGAAAATGCCGGATGTTTTGCTATCGTTTTGGAAAAAATACCTGCTAATTTGGCAACGAAAGTAGCACAAATGGTTACGATTCCAGTCATTGGAATTGGTGCAGGAAATGGAGTAGATGGCCAAGTGTTGGTGGTTCATGATATGTTGGGCATTAACAATGAATTCAGTCCGAGATTTTTAAGAAAATATGCCGATTTACATGCACAAATGACCAGCGCATTCCAAAATTACATTGCTGACGTAAAATCAGGATCCTTTCCTAACGAATCTGAGCAATACTAAAAATGCAAGATAATAACGGCCTGGCAATCCTTTACGAAGACAATCATGTTATCGTAATCAATAAAAAACCTTCTCAAATTGTTCAGGGTGACAAGACCGGTGACGTAACACTTCCGGATTTGATAAAGACGTATTTGAAAGAAAAGTACCAAAAGCCTGGAAATGTTTTTTGTGGTGTGGTACATCGTTTGGATCGCCCAACGAGTGGTGTTGTCGTTTTCGCAAGAACAAGTAAAGCCTTGGAAAGATTGAACAAACAATTTCAAGAAAAACAAACGGCAAAAACCTATTGGGCCTTGGTTGAAAATAAGCCGCGTAAATCTTCCGAAAAACTTGAAGATTATCTTAAAAAAAACGAAAAGCAGAACAAATCTTATGTTTGTAAAGCTTCAGATTCAGGGGCAAAGAAAGCGGTGCTGAGTTACAAGCATATCATGGATTCGGATACCTATGCATTGTTAGAAGTGCAATTGGAAACAGGAAGACATCACCAAATACGGTGTCAATTGGCCAATATGGGTCTGTTTATCAAAGGGGATGTTAAATATGGTGCAAAACGACCCAATGCTGACGGATCAATTTCCCTACATGCGCGTTCGCTAGAATTTATTCATCCTACATTAAAAGAAAAAATGCGCTTCACTGCACCGGTTCCAGAAAAGGATGGTCTATGGCAATTCTTCGAAAAGAACGAGAAATAGCAGGAGTGTAACAATAGCTACACAATTTCAAATTGGATCAATTTACATTTGTCAAAAAATAAAGTTATGACGTTTATACGTAAATACAAATTAACCATTTCCGGCGTTCTTTTAGGTGCCATTGGAGGTTTTGTTTATTACAAAACGATAGGTTGTGCTTCAGGCACATGCGCCATTACCTCCAGTCCAATAAACAGCACACTTTACGGAATGCTTTTAGGCGGATTGCTTTTAAATATTTTTGAAAAACCGAAAAAAAATGAATCAAATGGAAAATAACAATTTTGTGGTAATTGATGTCCGCACGCGGGAAGAGTTTTCAGGTGGACACGTTGCAGGGAGTACAAACATTCCTTTGCAAGAGGTCGTAGACCGTAAAGATGAAATTCTTGGTTTGGGAAAACCAGTAATTTTTTGCTGTGCAAGCGGCAATAGAAGTGGACAAGCAGCGATGTATTTCAAATCACTTGGTTTGGAATGCGAGAACGGTGGTTCTTGGATGGATGTTAATTATCAAATAAATAAGTAATGGGAATCTTAAGTAAATTGTTCGGAGGTTCATCTGTGAACTATAAAGAATTGGTTTCTAATGGTGCAACCATTATTGATGTAAGAACACCGGGAGAATACGCTGGCGGCCATATCAAAGGATCCGTAAATATTCCGCTGCAGCAATTGGAAAAGAACAGTTCAAAAATCAATAAGTCAAAGCCGGTGATCACGTGTTGTGCTTCAGGAATGCGAAGCGGTTCTGCTAAGTCAATTTTGAAAGCTAAAGGATATGACGTTCACAACGGGGGAGGATGGACTTCTTTGAAGGCTAAACTTCATTAAGCCGTTTTAATAAAAAAATGAAGCTGATTCCCAATTTGACTTTTGATTAAAGAGAACGAATTGGGAATCCGTTTTTTATCAATATAATACGTTGCCAATTTGGTTCCTATTGGCAACTGGT
>JBILIM010000371.1:0-2626 GCA_044349985.1 Crocinitomicaceae bacterium | reverse complement strand
ATTTTCTTTAGATGATTTTCATGCCGATGCTGATTTTTCAGAGGTGCAGCGATGGTCAAAAAAATTGATACATAAAGCTTTGAGCGAGACTTTTCCCGAGAATGTGTGTTTAAATGTAAACTTTCCCAAATATTCTGGCTCTGCATATAAAGGTTTTCAAGTTTGTTCGCAGGCGCATGCATTTTGGGAAGATCGATTCGATAAGAGATTGGACCAATTCGGAAAGCCCTATTATTGGTTAACTGGTGAGTTTGCTGCAGGGGAAGAGCTTAACGGTACGGACATAGATGCACTTAATAAAGGTAGGATAAGTATCGTACCAACCCAATTCGATATGACTGCTTATAATGCCATTGATGAAATAAAAAACTGGGATTTATGAATTTAAGAAAATGGAATTTTTCTCACACCAAAGGGTTGTTGATAGGATTGATTTCTCCAATTGTTTGTATTCCGATTGTAATTTTTATCATGGCATGGTTACAGAATTATCCATTCGGGACCATTTGGCATAAATTTTTGAATGAAATTGTATTTACAGGAAAATACTTGTCCATATCATGTATTTCTAATTTGGTTTGGTTTTATCTTTCCTTAAATCGTGAGAAATACAATTTTGCTATGGGAGTGATTTTGGGTACATTTTGTTACCTACCTTATATTCTGTACATCAATTTTTATTACAGTTAAGGAAATCTATTGGAACAAAAATTGAAAATCTACATTATTGCCGGAGAAGCCTCTGGAGATTTGCATGGTGGGAATCTCATGAAGGCACTTAATAAGGAACGTCAGGATATTAATTTTCGATATTGGGGTGGCGACCAAATGAAAATGAATGGAGGTGTCCTCGTGAAACATATAAGTGACTTGGCGTTCATGGGCTTCATCGAAGTTTTATTTAACCTTAAAAAAATCATCCATAATCTTAAATTTTGTAAGCAAGATATACTTGATTTTAAGCCTGACGCTTTAATTTTGATTGATTATCCTGGTTTTAATCTGAGAATTGCGGAATGGGCACATGCGCAAGGAATAAAAGTGTATTACTACATTTCACCGCAAGTATGGGCCTGGAAGAAATCCAGAGTTTACAAAATTAAACGTTGCGTAGATAAAATGTTTGTAATTCTTCCATTTGAAAAGGAGTTTTACAAACAATATGATTACGACGTTGATTATGTTGGGAATCCACTTCTGGATGCGGTTGAAACATACCGTAATCAGGTAAATAATGTGTCTTTTTTTGAGAAACATCACTTGCCGAATTTGCCCATTATAGCGCTGCTTCCGGGCAGTAGGAAGCAAGAGATTATGCGTAAATTACCCGTAATGCTCGATGCGTTGACTGATTTTCAAGGTTATCAATTTATAGTCGCTTGTGCCCCAAATTTGGATGATGAAGAATTTGTTTTGTATCGAAATAAAGGCGTTCGTTTTATTAAAGGTGCAACATATGATATTCTTGCGAATGCAGAAGCAGCGTTAGTTACTTCGGGAACGGCTACTTTGGAAACAGCCCTTTTTAATGTTCCTCAAGTAGTATGTTATAAAAGTTCGAAGATTTCTTATTTTATAGCCAAGAGGCTGGTAGATATAAAATTCATTTCTCTTGTTAACTTAATAATGGATAAAGAAGTTGTCAAGGAATTGATACAAAAGGAATGTACTGCAGAAAATGTGCGCAACGAATTGTTGAAAATCATTGTTGGTGGCAAAAAAAGAGATAACATTCTGAACGATTATAATTTACTTGTTGAAATCTTAGGTGGTGAAGGCGCAAGTAAAAAAGTTGCACAAACTTTGTTGAAAACTATTTGAGTTAAGCAATTTTATCATTTTTTCAACTTCTAAATTTGTTTTCGTGAAATGGCTCTTTTCAGCGATATTTCTAATTTCTGTTTTTTGTTTGTCAGGACAACAATTGCGTATTGGTTTATTTCGCGAATACAACCTCAATAGAATTACTTTTTCTTTTAATGATGCTCCGTATTTCGTTTATGGGGATTCAACTTTGTTGGATACTATTTTTAAAAATGAATTTATTGAGACCTTAAAACTGGGCAAACGAATTTTATTACGGAAAGGGGTAGAGGATATTGGAGATTATGAGCGCGTTTATCTTATTCAGGATAGTGTAGGTTCTTCATTGACAATTACTTGCAAAGATCCTTCGGTTAAACAAAGAAAATATCAAGATGATTTTGAATTATTTGTAGGAGCGTCTGGCGTCACAATAGTAAACAATGTCGATATTGACAGATATGTTTCTGGTGTTGTTGAATCAGAGGGTGGTGTTGGATGGAATATAGAATATTATAAGGTTCAAGCCATAATTAGCAGATCATATGCTTTGAAATATAAGGATAAACACTCAAAAGATGGGTTTAGTTTGTGTGACAGAGTTCATTGTCAGGCATATCTGAACATGTTAAGGTATTCTACTACCATTGATTCTGCAGTTAAACAAACCAAAAATAAGGTGCTTCTTGACGAGAATGATTATTTAATTGATGCGTATTTTCATGCAAATTGTGGTGGACAAACTTTCGAACCACAATACGTTTGGAATTCAAGTTTGCCCTATTTAACATCTAGAATGGATACATTTTGTATCTATACTAAA
>JBILIM010000033.1:0-10036 GCA_044349985.1 Crocinitomicaceae bacterium | reverse complement strand
TAGCAATGATTGCTCTAAATCTTTTTGACGTGAACTATTTGCAACTGAATCGGTATTATTTTTTTCAACTGATTCAGCAAGAGATTCCTGCTCATTATTGTAATTAAAGAGGCTACATTCTTGACAAGTAGGACAGGATTCCTCAGAATTACAAGACGTCAAAAAAAACCCAAGAAAAAACAAAATGCTCCATTTTTTCATCAGGTAATTCATTGATTAGAATTATTAGTCTTCGATTTGATGTGAGATTGCTGATTTATCGAACCTCAATTTAGTTCCTTCTGAAGACAACAATATTGTAGAATCAGATATTTCAAGAATTTTTCCATGTACACCACCGATAGTTACAATTTTATCACCTGGTTTAAGATTTTCTCTTAATTTTTTCAAATCCTTTTGCTTCTTAGCCTGTGGACGAATCATAAAAAAATACATGATCACGAAGACCAGCACCATCATGATTAAACTACCTCCTCCTTGCATAACTACTGTTTTAAATAATAAATTAATTTTTAACTTTTGCTTTAATCACCACTTCTGTTACGGATGGTTCTGTATTTGCTACAATTCGAACAGACTTCGAAATATCTCCAGTACTTGTTTTTTCTGTATCAACCTCCGCTTTAATAATTGCCTCACTTCCAGGAGCAATTGGTTTTTCAGGTTTTTCAGCTACAGTGCAGGTACATGAACCCTTAACTTCAGAAACGACTAATGGATATTTCCCAGTGTTTTTAACGGTAAAAATACCCGTTATGATTTCGCCTTTAACCACTTCTCCAGCATCATAAACTGGATTAACCACAATCGTTGTTTTATTACCAACTTCCACATTTTCTGCAGCCTCTGTTGTTGCTGATGAACTATCACCACAACTTGCGAGAACGATTACTCCTGATAGAATTAAAACTATTTTTTTCATTTTCATTAATTTAATAAACCTCGACCTGTTTTTTTAATCTTATTTTGTTTGGTAAGTATTTCAATAGACTTATCCAAAATACCGTTAATAAAACCATTACTTTTCGGCGTACTATAATATTTCGAAATTTCGATATACTCGTTGAGTGTCACTTTTGTGGGAATAGAATTGAAGATTTGCAATTCTGTTATCGCCATTTTCATAAGAATGACATCCATTTTGGCTATCCTATCCAATTCCCAATTTTTTGTGAGATCATCAATCAGTTGTTCATTTTCCTTATCCAATGCAATGGTTTTTCTCAAAAGCTGCTTGATAAATTCCTCTTCGTCATCATCTTTTTTGTACAACGGCAACAATTCAAGTGCTTCATTTTCTGTCTGTAACTTGAGTGTTTTAAGTACCATTGAGCAAGCAAGATCAATATCATCCATCCAAAAAATACTTTCCTCTTCGAAGAAATTATAAAGGTATGGAGAATTGGCAATTTCAATTTTAAACAAATCCACACAAAACGCCAAATCAGCTTCGAAGCCCAATTCATCTGAATTCATGTGCTGCAAATACGTTTCAGAATCCTTTATTTGCAAAAACATTTTCCGAAAAATTTCCTTCTTTTCTGCACCAACCCAATTTATTTTTTTCAGTTCTGAAAGTTTTCTTAAATCCTTGGATTGCTCCATTTTTTCAATTAGTTTGTTTGAAACGAACTTTAAATTTGGATTAAGATCCTCTTGAGATGGACGGATTTTCTTTTTATTTTCTTCTACTCTATTTAAGGCAATATCCTTCAGTTCTGAAAAACTTAAAATCAAGTATAAGTAAAGGTCATAAATCTTATCTACCGATTGCAGCAAACTTTTTTCAGATGCAGCATAATTATCTTCACTTGATTGAAAATAAGCATATAAAGTTTGCAATACTTTTATCCTAAGATGACGTCGATTCAACATAAATTAAAGCGGTAATTTTACTTTACCAATAGATTCAATTCTTTCTTCCGCCATTTTATTAGCAATCTTGAATGCAGGGATTGACTCCTTCTGGGATCTAGAAATAATATTTTCAATTGTCGCGTATATTTCTTCAGCTTTGGTCATTGCCCAATCGGCAGACAATCCTTTAACCTCAGAGTAACAATTGATAACTCCACCTGCATTTAGAGCAAAATCAGGCGCGTAAAGTATACCCTTATCCATTACAGCTTTACCGTGAACTTCTTCGTCTTTCAACTGATTGTTAGCAGCTCCGGCAATAATCGAACATTTCAATCGGGATAATGTATCGTCATTCACTGTTGCTCCCAATGCACATGGTGCATAGATGTCTACATCCAGATCATAAATATCATTTAATCCAACAACCTGAGCTCCATATGTATTTGCAACACGCGATAAAGTAGGTTCATGTATATCAGAAATAAACACTTTTGCACCTTCTTTGGTCAATGCCTCAACTAAATACTCACCTACGTGACCTACACCTTGAACTGCAATTTTTTTATTCGCAAGACTATCGTTACCGTATCTGATTTTGGCGCAAGCTTTCATGCCAACATATACTCCATGCGCTGTAACAGGCGAAGGATCACCGCTTCTTCCTGGCAAACCAACGACATGATTGGTTTCCATATTGACATATTCCATGTCTGAGGTACTAATACCAACGTCTTCGGCTGTAATATACTTTCCACCCAAACTCTCCACGAACTTACCAAAACGACGCATTAATGCTTCTGATTTCATAGATCGGGAATCACCAATGATAACCGCTTTTCCTCCTCCTAAGTTTAGACCCGAAATGGCATTCTTATAAGTCATCCCTCGCGATAAACGAAGCACATCATTCAACGCTTCCATTTCATTGGAATAATTCCACATTCTTGTTCCACCAAGGGCAGGACCAAGTACGGTATTATGAACGGCTATGATGGCTTTAAGTCCCGTTTCATTATCATTGCAAAAAAGCAACTGTTCATGATTGTATTTTGACATTTGAGCAATCACTGGATCAGCGCTCAAATCTACATTTACAATGTCTTTTACTTCAAACATATTTTAGAGACACGTGTTTATTTAATTCAATTAGAATAGCTAAATTTGTTAAATCTAAGCAATCGTGGGCACAAAAATAACAATTTTAATCGGATGAAATCACTACGCTCACTCAACAAATATTTCTTAAAATACAAATGGCGTTTCATACTGGGCGTGCTGTTTGTCTTTGTTTCAAATTATTTTGGCGTTCAAATGCCACTTTATGTTAAAGACAGTATTGACAACTTATTGTCTGGAACCTATATTACCGGGGTGGAAGATGTCATTTGGCTGTCATTTAAGTTAGGGGGAATATACATGTTGCTCTCTGCATCTAGCGGCTTGTTTCTCTTTTTTATGCGTCAAACTATAATTGTTATGTCAAGATTTATTGAATATGACATTAAGAATGAAATTTATTCACATTATCAAAAACTCAGTTATTCCTTTTATAAGAAGAATGCAACAGGTGATTTAATGAACAGGATCACCGAAGACGTGAGTCATGTGAGAATGTATTTAGGTCCGGGAATCATGTATACCATCAACCTTATAGCCCTTTTTTTATTGGTTATTTTTCAAATGGTTGCAATAAATCCAACATTAACACTTTTCGTTCTACTTCCGCTACCTATTATGTCTTTTATGATTTATAAGGTTTCTTCGAAAATGAATGTACTTAGTAAATCTGTTCAAACGGAGCAATCGATGCTCTCTACTATAGTTCAAGAATCTTTTTCAGGCGTAAGAATTATAAAAGCATTCAATCGTGAAAAAGAGTTCCACAATACGTTCAACAAAACTGCAAACCGTTACTTTAAGAAAAGTATGTCGTTGGTTTTGGTTAATGCTTTATTCATGCCAACCATCGTTTTTTTGATAGGATTAAGCACTTTGTTGTCCATATATTTGGGTGGACTCATGTCCTACGAAAATGAAATTTCCTTGGGTGGAATTGTAGCTTTCATTTTCTTTGTAAACAAATTAACCTGGCCTTTTGCTAGTATCGGATGGGTAACTTCAATCAACCAGAGGGCCGCAGCTTCTCAGTCGAGAATTAATGAATTTCTTCAAATCGAACCTGAAATTGTTTCAAATGATACACCGTTCGACTTTCAGGGGAGCATTGAATTTAGAAATGTAAGTATGACTTACCCCAACACGGGAATTAAGGCCTTATCGAATATTTCATTCAAAGTTAACAAAGGCGAAACCCTCGCTATTTTAGGAAATACAGGAAGTGGAAAATCGACCATTATCAATCTGATTCTAAGGCAATTTGACCCCACGGAAGGTGATATTTACATCGATGGACAACCCCTTAAAGAAATCAACCTAAATGCTTTTAGAAACCTTTCAGGAGTTGTACCTCAGGAGGTGTTTTTATTTTCCGACTCCATCGAAAACAATTTAAAATTTGGCTCATTAAGTGATGATGTTCCTGATGATGAGTTGGTAAAGGTGACTAAAATGTCGCATGTTTATCACAACATTATTGAATTCAAAGATGGATTCAAAACCATACTTGGTGAGCGTGGCGTTAATTTAAGTGGTGGACAAAAGCAACGTATAAGTATTTCTCGGGCGTTGATAAGAAATCCTAAACTATTACTTCTTGACGATTGCCTTTCAGCAGTAGATACTGAAACAGAGGAAGTCATTCTAAAAAATCTAAAAGAATTACCGAATAACCCAACAACGCTCATTGTAAGCCATCGAATTTCTTCTATCAGAAATGCAAATCACATTATTGTAATTGCAGATGGAACCATTGTTGAGGAAGGAAAACACGATGTCCTGCTCAAAAAGCAGGGGTTGTATTCAGAAATATACATGAATCAACTTAATGAAGATAAAGTGTAAGTTTTTCACATCCCTTTCAAGTTTTAAAAAAAAATAGCATATTTGTTCAAACTAAAGTTCTGAGGTTATGGAAAATGACAAAAACAGCGAAGTGTATTCGAAAGTCGTTCGAGCGGGGAAGAGAACGTACTTTTTTGACGTAAAAGCTACTAAAGGGAATGATTTATATATCACCCTTACTGAAAGTAAAAAAACGTTCAATGACGACGGAAGGGACAATTATCAGAAACATAAAATTTTCCTCTACAAAGAGGATTTTGAAAAGTTTAGAGAAGGACTTGATGACGTTCTAAACAAAATAGAATCGATGAAAAAGTCGGGAAACTATTCTGAAAATTTATCCGTTGACGGTCAAGAAATTTCCAATTATTCGAGTGTTTCTTTCGAGGATTTGTAAACGTATTTCCTCACAAACGCTCATCCAATAAGAATTCTTAAATTCTGAACCATTTAATAAATGGGAAGAAGTTCTTATTAAATTTGTAAAACTAAATTATTTAATGGGAAAAATAATAGCCATTGCCAATCAAAAAGGCGGAGTTGGAAAAACTACCACAGCGATAAATCTGAGTGGATGTTTGGGTGTATTGGAATACAAAACGTTGATTGTAGATGCAGACCCTCAAGCAAATGCGACGTCAGGTGTAGGATTGAATCCAAAAAATACACGAAACATTTACGATTGTCTCATCAATGAAGTACATCCTAAGGACCTTATTCTTGAAACAGGAAATCCGAATTTACACATTTTACCGTCTCACATCGATTTGGTTGGTGCGGAATTGGAAATGATCAATTTACCCAATCGGGAACACATGCTGAAAAAAGCATTGGAAAAGATTAAAGATGATTACGATTTTATAATTATTGACTGCTCACCTTCACTTGGTTTGATTACTGTAAATGCATTGACGGCAGCAAATTCTGTTATGATTCCTGTTCAATGTGAGTATTTTGCGCTAGAAGGTCTTGGTAAACTTTTAAATACCATTAAAATTGTTCAAGGCAGATTGAATCCAGATTTGGAAATCGAAGGCATCGTACTAACTATGTATGATACCCGGTTAAGACTTGCCAATCAAGTTGTTGATGAAGTAAAAACACATTTTCAAGAGTTGGTTTTTGATACCGTGATACATCGAAACACCAAATTAGGTGAAGCCCCAAGTTATGGTGAAACCATCGTAATGCATGACGCAGCAAGTAAAGGTTCTGTCAATTATCTTAACTTTGCTCGTGAGTTGCTGCAAAAAAATAATTTAACAAAAATCGGAAACGACGATAAAATCATTGAAATCAACGATGAGCTCTAAAATCAATAAGCGATCTGCTTTGGGTAAAGGATTGAGCGCCTTACTGGAAAGCTCGGAAACAGACATTACCACCAAATCAACCAATTCTGGCATGGTGGGCTCTGTAACAATGTTATCCATAGATAGCATCGAAGCCAATCCCTTTAATCCAAGATCAAATTTTGAAGAAAATGCACTTGAGGACTTGCGTCAATCCATTGCAATCCATGGTATTATTCAACCGTTAACCGTTAGAAAGTTAGGAAGAGACAAATATCAGCTTATATCCGGAGAACGAAGATTTCGCGCAGCTCAACTGGCTGGTTTAAAAGATGTTCCTGCATACATTCGCGTTGCGAACGATCAGACCATGCTCGAAATGGCTTTGGTAGAGAACATACAGCGTGAGGACTTAAACGCCATTGAAATTGCACTTTCTTATTCTAGGCTCATCGAAGAATGTGAATTGACACAAGATCAATTGAGTCAAAAAGTGGCTAAATCAAGGTCAAACATTACCAACCATTTGCGTCTTTTGAAATTACCGGCTGATATTCAAGCAGGTGTTCGCAACAATTTGATTTCGATGGGTCACGCAAGAGCACTCGTTTCGGCAGGAGATGAGGCACTTCAACTGGCCATTTATAATAAAATCGTAGAAGAAGAACTTTCCGTTCGAGAGGTAGAAAGTATAATACGAGATGGTCAAATAGATACCAAAGATGATTCAACTTCTTCCGGAACAACGGTTAACAAACCAGCCATAAAAGTATCCGAGAAACAACGCGTTTTTAGAGAACATCTTTCCGATAAACTTTCCGCGAAGGTTGAAATAAAAAAATCATTAAACGGAAATGGTAAAATTATGGTGAACTTCAGTTCTGAAGTTGATTTGAATCGAATTATCGAAATCTTAAATAGGTCATGAAAGGAATTTTTGGGGTAATCCTTCTTATCCTGATTCCCTTTTCAAAATTTAACGGTCAACCAACGCAAACAGCGGACTCAATACCAATATTGGACACCCTCCATTCTCCGAAAAAAGCAACATTATACTCGGCGATTCTTCCAGGTATGGGACAAGTTTACAACCACATTAACATGCCTTCCGGAAGTAAAAAAGCCTTTTGGAAAGTACCCTTAATTTATTCCGGATTGGGAGCAACAGGATATTTTTTAATATCAAATCAACTCACTCAACGTGCACTCAAACAAGAGTACACGAACAGAATAGAAGGCAATCCAACAGACCCAAAATGGGAAGCCTACGATAATTCTGGTGTACTAACACTGTATAATCAATATTTAAACCGAAGGGATCTTTCTATTCTTGGTTTTGCAGCGGTATACCTTTTTCAAATAGTAGACGCCAATGTAGAAGCACATTTCGTAAATTTTGATGTATCGGATGACCTCACGCTGCAAATTGATCCAAGCTTATTGCCTTCACTTTCTGCAGGCCTTTCTTTGAAACTTAATTTTCATTAATTTTAAGCCATGAAAATTGCATTAATTGGCTATGGGAAAATGGGTAAAGCTATCGAGAAAATAGCTGTTGAACGCGGCCATTCCGTGGTAGCAATTTATGACTCAAAAAATATATTCTCGGCTGACGCTATTGATAAAATAGATGTTGCTATTGAATTCACAAAACCAGATTTAGCCGTTAATCACATTAAAAAATGTATCGATGCCCACATTCCAATTGTTACAGGCACAACGGGATGGTTCAATCAATTGGAAGAAATAGAGGCCTACACTGAACAAAATAATGGAGCGCTTCTTCATGCCTCTAATTTCAGTATTGGTGTAAATATTTTTTTCGCTGTCAATCGCAAACTGGCGCAATTGATTTCAAAACAACCTGAATACCAAGTCAGCATTGAGGAGATTCATCATCTTCAAAAACTGGATGCACCGAGTGGTACAGCAATAACATTAGCAAATGGCATTCTTGAAAACAATTTAAACCTTAAAGAATGGGTTTTAGGAGAAGGCAAAGCTCCAAGTTTTGAAAGTCATCAAATTCCGATAACAGCGCGAAGAGAACCTGATGTACCGGGCACACATTCCGTGAAATACGAATCTGAAATTGACACCATTTCCATCCATCATGAAGCGCATAGCCGCCATGGATTCGCATTAGGAGCAGTTATAGCTGCAGAATGGCTTTTTGGAAAAAAGGGTGTATTTACAATGAATAACGTACTTAATATAGAATAACTATGAATCTGCTCTATTTTTATCTTTTAATTTTTATTCATCCTTACATCTCTTTTTGGGGGCATCTTTTTGAGGCATCCGGAAGAAAAAAATGGGAAGCATTAATTCCTGGATACAATTATTTTATCGCGTTTAAAATTACCTGTGAGAAACCTTGGTGGTCATTGTTAATGATCATTCCTGGGGTTCACCTTTGTATGTGGGCCGTTGTGAATACATCGCTTATCAGACGCTTTGGATATTATTCATTAACAGACACTATTCAGGGCATATTTTTCCCCTATTTGATAAGCTATAAAATTTTCTCACAAAAGCAGGAAATGAAGCCTGTAACGAATTGGGCAAATACGAAAGAAACCGAAGATAGAAAATGGGGTGATCATCTTGTACTATTCATGACTTTGCCTGTTTTTGGACATTTGTTAGCGTTTTTATTCTCGCTTCAAATACTAAAACGAGACAAACCCGGAAAAAAATCTCATGTAAAAGAATGGGGTGATTCCTTAATGTTTGCATTGATAGCAGCAAGCATAATACGAACGTACGTTTTTGAACCTTTTCAAATTCCAACCGGTTCAATGGAAAAAACGTTACTCGTTGGTGACTTCTTATTTGTAAATAAAACAGCATATGGCGCCAAGGTACCAGTTACCCCCCTATCCTTTCCTTTGGTTCACAATACGGTTCCATGGGTAAATGTGCGTTCTTATACCAACTTAGAAACCTGCAATTATTGGAGGATTCCAGGATATGCGGACATTCAGCGAAATGATGTAGTTGTTTTCAATTTCCCTGCTGGGGATACTGCAGTATACGACCCAAGGGTACCAGATGGTTTAATGGGACACAATTACCATGATATTTTGAACAATGAGGCACAACGAATTTTGTTTCAAGAAAAGTATCAAACGCAACCTTTCGATAGCGCAGCAAACATAAAAATGGCAGAAGAATTCATAAAGAATTCAGAATTCTGGAAAGCAAAAGCCAGAAAAATGTTGTCAGAGAAAAAAATTGCGCATGATGTGAGCACCGGTAAAATCATAAAACATTTTGGTTTGATTTACCGACCAGTAGATAAAAGAGAAAACTACGTAAAAAGATGTGTTGGATTGCCTGGTGATTGGATTGAAATCAAACAATCTGTGCTGTATGTAAACGATAAACCTGCCTTCATTCCCGAAAATCAAAACATTAGGTATACGGTTACAAATTACGTTGAAAAAAATTACAATGTAATGCGTGAAAAATACGGTTTAGAGCGTAGTAGAAATGATTTCTATTTTGATCCAAACAGAAATTACCATGTAATGGAATTAACCAATACGCAACTTAAGCAACTTAAGAAAGATGCTCCAGATGCGCGTTTTACAAAGGAATTACAACCGCAATATGCTGACAACTTGTATTACAAACCCAACGCAATGGATTGGTTAAATAACATCCATTATTTTCCGAATGACTTTTACATAAACAATACCGCAACTGATTTTACGCGTTTCCAAATACCAAAGAAAGGTCAAACCGTAAAAATATCTAAAGGCAACATTGCTTGGTACAGAAGAATCATTACGGCTTATGAAGGGCATACGCTCCAAGAAAAGACAGATGGAATTTTTATCGATGGAAAGAAGGCATCAAGCTACACTTTTGCTATGGATTATTACTGGATGATGGGAGACAACCGATACAATTCTGCA
>JBILIM010000370.1:0-2664 GCA_044349985.1 Crocinitomicaceae bacterium | reverse complement strand
AACAACAACATTTGCTTTCCTTGTTTCACAATCGATTCCCGAATGGTCTTTGCAATATGTGAGGAATGCAAAATGAAAGGTGGGTTAAAAATCTTTGCCAATTCTATGGAAGCCTTATCATTCAATAGACAACGTATTTGAGGGAAATTATTTCGTTGTGCTGCACCGGTATGGAAATCAATCACATAATCAACATGCGGGGCGATTTCTTTCATAAAGTGATACGCAAATTGAGAAGCCAAGGAACCGTTTTCACTTCCTGGAAAACTTCTGTTCAAATCTCGTCCATCCGGCAATTCACGTTTTACGTTTAAAAATCCGAAAATATTGAAAACAGGTAAGCAGATAATCGTTCCGCATTGTGGCTTATTGAAGCCTTTTCGCAGAACCCTCCTTATGATTTCTATTCCATTGATTTCGTCTCCGTGTAAACCTGCCATTAATAGCACAACCGGACCGTCTACTTTGGCTCTTTCAACAATCACCGGGACCAATATAGGCGTTCTTGTATGCAATCTGGCCACATCAAGATTCAACTGTGCACCTTTACCCGGGGCGATTTCTTTACCTAAAATGACGAACTTTTTATCCTTTTGTGTCATCAGTTTTAACGTTTGACGTTCTTTTCTATGTATTGCATAATTTTACCAGCGATATCCTCACCTGTGGTTTTTTCAATACCTTCCAAACCAGGAGACGAATTCACCTCAAGTACCAAAGGTCCTCTTTCCGACTGCAGCATGTCAACGCCTGCGATACCCAAACCAACCGCCTTTGCCGCCAAAATTGCAGTATATTTTTCTTCAACGGTGAGTTCTACAATTTTCGAGGTTCCTCCACGGTGCAGATTGGAACGAAATTCACCGGGTTTTCCCTGGCGTTTCATTGCACCTACAACTTCTCCATCAACAACAAAAGCTCTGATATCGGCACCTTTCGCCTCCTTAACAAATTCCTGAACAATCACCCTGGCCTTCAAACCGTTAAACGCTTCCAAAACGGATTGTGCAGCATTTTGATTTTCTGCCAAGACGACGCCTAAGCCTTGTGTTCCTTCTAATAATTTTAGCACGACAGGCGCGCCACCAGCAGATTCAACAACGTGCTCCACGTTACGTGAATAATTGGTAAATACCGTTTTAGGCAGTCCTATTCCTTCTTTGGAAAGCACTTGTAAACATCTTAATTTATCGCGTGAATGTACAATTCCTCGAGAGCTTACAGCTGAAAAGACATTCATCATTTCAAATTGCCTTACAACAGCAGTTCCGTAAAAAGTAACAGACGCGCCAATTCTTGGAATTACAGCATCAAATCCTGTAAGATAACCATCTCCATAATACAAAGATGGTCCATGATGTTCAATTTCGATATTACATTTTAGGTGATCAATAACATGCGCTTCATGTCCTCTTTGCTGCGCAGCTTCAACCAATCGTCTGGTGGAATATAGATTCGCATTACGCGATAGTACGGCTATTTTCATATGTTTACTTTTTTGATGTATTAACGCACTCAGTATCTACAATAAATTTCTTGTTTAACACCTTTCTACCGAGTAATATTGGATATTTCATTCCTTTTCGTTGCGTTAATGAGAATTCTGTTTTAATAATTCGACCGCCAACCTCAATACTTCCTTTAACAAAAAACCTCAATTGTTCTTGCCCTGTTGAACTTTTGACTTTTTTTAATCTGTAGGTTGAGAAAAGAAATTCTTTGTGGTTGTAAGCAGGATAACTTTCATCAAGAAATACAACAGCCAGCATCTTAACATTTTCCCGAGTAATTTCTTTGCAAGACTTTACATGTATGGAAGACGTGTAAGCTCCTGTATCAATTTTAACAGCAACGTTATAAAGACCAAAATCGGGTAAGTTGGCCATTTCACGTCGTCCAATTATCGTTTTTTCCTTCAAAACTTTTACGCTTTCAATTTAAAGAAGCTAATTTAGCTCAGCCGAATTGAATAATGTGCTTTTCCATCATTTTTTTGACGGATTAAAAAAATTATTCAAAGTCGTAGTACAACTTTAATATATTATTTGTAATATTGCACCCCCTTTTATAGGGAAGTTAAGATCAAAGTTATGGACATTATCAGAGAACTTCAGAGCGAATTGGTTGAAACGAAAGCATTTCCTTCTTTCAAGTCAGGAGATACAATTACCGTTTCGTACAAAATTAAAGAAGGTAACAAAGAACGTATTCAGCAGTTTCAAGGTGTTGTTATTCAGCGCCGTGGTTCTGGAACAACAGAGACATTTACAGTAAGAAAGATGTCAGGGAATGTTGGTGTAGAAAGAATTTTCCCTATTTCTTCTCCTTTTATCGACGAGATAGCTGTAAACAAAAGAGGTGCGGTTAGAAGAGCGAGAATTTTCTACTTCAGAGAGCGTACAGGAAAATCAGCACGAATCAAAGAAAAAAGAAGCTTCGGACATTAATAAATGTTAGGAAAGATATGCAAAGGCTGTTTCGAAAGAAGCGGCCTTTTTTTGTGCGTCAAAAAAAAAAGTAAAACTTCTACTTATCAAAAACTTTAATCTGTAAAAAATACATTTCACGAAGAAAGCGTTAACTCAAAGAACACTATCAATTGAATTGGACACTATACTTTTTCGGCAGCGAGAGAGGGATTTGAACTCACGACCTCAGGGTTGT